>JAIRLW010000440.1 GCA_031259095.1 Planctomycetaceae bacterium
AAAAAATTAATTTTTTATGGAACCATCCTCTATTCCTTTGACTGTTGATGCAGTGACGTTGTTTTCCGGTTCACTTAAAGAAAAATTTCGTTTTCAGAACACGATTGCCAATCGGGTGATTGTTCGCGGATTCGGATTTTGGACTGGCGAGGATGTTTGCTTAGACGTCCGACCGGCAGAACCGAATACGGGAATTATTTTTGTACGTTCTGATCTTCTCGGAACGCCGCGTATTCCGGCATTGGTCGAATATCGTGAAGAAAAACCGCGTCAAACGTCGCTGGCAAACGGAAAAGCCCGCGTTGATATGGTGGAACATCTTTTAGCCGCACTCAAAGCGCTCCGTATCGATAATTGTGAAATCTGGACGGATCGACCGGAAATGCCCGGTTTCGACGGTTCCAGTCAACCGTTTATTCTCGTTTTGAAACAAGCAAAAATTCTGACGCAACCAATAATACGGAAAATCCGTATTGTAACACGTTCTTTTCGTGTCGGCAATGAATCGCAACGAATTAATGTTATGCCGAACCGTAACGGTTTAAATTCCTATCAATATACGTTGGTTCCCGGCGAAGGCTATGCGATTGACGAACAGAATTATCAATTTGATCTGACGCCGCAATCGTTTTGTGATGAAATCATGTCGTGCCGGACATTCCTTTCAAAACGGGAAGCGGATTATCTTTTGGAAAAAGGACTCTGTCAACGTGTAACGCCCAAAGATGTCTTGGTTCTCACGGAGCACGGTCCGCTTGACAATACGTTCCGTTTTTCCGATGAATGCGCCAGACATAAAATACTCGATATGGTTGGCGATTTTTCGCTGATTGATTGCGATTGGATTGGAACATTCGAATCGTGGCGCGGCGGACACAGTCTCAATGCGGAATGCGTCAAACAACTTCTGGAAAATACTATGTTGTTGGACGAATCGTTTATTCTAAAACGAATTGATATGGCGCTCGACCGCGCCGCCTAATCGGAAATTCGATAAAAAAATCATTTGTCCCACTAGCCGCTATTGTCCCTAATGTCCCTAAAATAAAATCTTCAGTGTAGGGACTTTAGGGACAGGTGAGACAATTAGGGACAAATAATCCTCTGCAATTGAAATATTTTTTATTTTACTGAACTTTTTCAAAACAATTTTTGAGATACCGGATACCGAATCCCAACAGAATGGGATTTCTTACACGGGAGCTGGAAATCTGTTAAAAATTTGCTAAAATCTTGTTAAAATTCAAAACTTCATTCATGTATTAGGGAACTTCTAAAAACTCGTTTTTTTGATCAACCAAAATCGACTGAAATCGACTAAAATCGATTTCAGTCGATTTCAATCGAGGTTTTTAGAAGTTCCCATTAATATCTTTTGGCAACGATTTAAGAAATTTACCGGATTTACCGAAACATGTCGATTCAAAAATTGCTTGATTGGTTTGATAATGAAACCAATCCGATTGTGGTCCGTCAGATTCGCCGTTTGGTGCGGTCTCATACGATGACGTGGACAACAATTTTGTTTTTAGTCATTTCCGCCATAACCATATCAGGTTGTCTTGTTTCAATTGGAATAAGACCTGCGAATGACCTTTCTATTGCAATATGGACGGCAGCCGGCAGTGGAACGGCAACATTTTTTATTTCGATTGCCGCGTTTTGTCCTGCTGTCATGTATGGAGCGGCGCGAGTCAACGATGAACTCCTTGATCTTGCATTCTCGTGGCATAAATTATTGTTCGGTTATGTCCTTCTCGGCGTTTTATGGACGGGATATTATGCCGTTTTAGCGTTACCGTTTGTTTCGTTGGCTTTTGTTTTCGGCGGCGATTTATTTCCGCAACTTCTCCTTTTATTTCAAACGATAATGATAGGAATTAGTTTCAATCTCCTTTTTTTCTCATTTCTTGTCAAAGTCCGAAGTATGACCGGATTGGTTTTGACAACGATCATGCTCTTCTTTTTTCGTTCGATGCCGTTTACTATCTTAGGAATGGTTCATGCTATCATCCTTTATGGAATTGGCATTGTTCCTGCTCCTTCAGGAAGTCCTCCCGTTCCGGCTTCCACGTTTACTCTGCCTTCGCACACTACCCCATGGTTTGGATATTATATTGTCTTCATGTGGTTCATTTTTGGAATCCTTGCTTTTTGGCTTTGCCGTTCACACCTTTTACATCCAAGACGCGCGGCATGGCAGGATATTGGTATCAATTTATTGGTTTACGGAATCTTTACCGTTTTAATAAACGCTCTTTGGGTTGTATTACGATTAACAGGTTTCACTTAATAATTTTAGGGACCTAAGGGACGATAGGAACTAATGGGATAAATCATCCTTGAGACAAATTTGTAACTGTCTATTTTAATAAACTCATAGTAGCCGTCTGGTTCATAACAGGCAGGCGACCTTTTGCCAAAGGATTTTCACCCATGGTCGCGTCGGCGATAGCCGACTTTGACCCTGCGGACGGATGGCAATCAGATTCCAAAACGGACGGAAATACCCATTGCCGGATTGAATCAGGGTTCCCGCGATGTTTCGGCGAAACATCGCCTACCACTGGCGTGATGGCGGGTGAAAGCCCTTCGGCGAAACATTGTACCTTATATTGACAAACTTTTAATGAATCTAATGAATAATTACGAAATTTTAATTAATAATATCACAACCGTTGTCCTACCATGACACTACAAACATTTGACGAAATAATAAAAATGTTAGAATCGCGAGTCAATCTGGAAACCTGTTCTGATTTTTCGTTTCAAGGTATGGAAAGACGGTTAGAGGAATTGCGTCAATTACTCAAATATTTGGGCGCGCCGGAAACTCGTTACCGAACCGTTCACATTGCCGGAACAAAAGGTAAAGGTTCCACTTGCGTTTTGCTGGAATCGATCCTTGTCGAAAATCATTGCCGAGTCGGTCGTTTTTCATCGCCGCATCTCTACTCTGTTCGTGAACGAATCGCCATTAACGGAATACCATGTAGTGAAGAAGAATTTGTCGAATTGATGGTTTCGATTTACAACCGGATTAACGCACGGAATCCAAAACTTCTTGAAGAACTGACCTACTTTGAACTCATCACCCTCTTGGCATTCGAATACTTTGCTAAAAAACAAGTTGACGTTGCTATTTTCGAGGTTGGTATGGGCGGACGATTGGATGCCACCAATGTTTGCCGACCCGACGTTACGGTGATTACGAGTATCAGTTTTGATCACATGGCTCAATTAGGTCCGACACTGACCGATATTGCAACGGAAAAAGCGGGCATTATCAAACCGGGTATTCCTTTGGTTTCGGCTGTCCGTCACCCCGAAGCACAACAAGTAATTCGTAACATCGCCAGAGAACGCTGTGCGCCCGAATTTTTTCTGGGGGAAGCATTTAATATTCATCGGAATAATAGTTATGAAAGTATTCAAAAAAATTTTTGTTTTCGTACCATTCCGAAAAAATTCCCGTTGGATTGCGATTTGACCGATTTGTCGTTAAATTTGTTAGGACTGCACCAAGTACGTAACGCTTCGCTGGCAATTGCGGCAGCGTTACTGTTACGAGCCAAAACGAGCCGGATTGCGTTAGACGAATCTAAAATTCGTAATGCTTTTCGGAAGGCGCATCTTCCTATTCGGGTTGAAGTTATTTGTTCCTCTAATACATTACCGGTTTTAATTGTTGACGGAGCGCATAACCGTTCTTCAATCATGGCGTTGATTAAAACAGTACAGAAAGCATTTCCCAACAAACGGCTTGTTGCCATTTTTGGCGTTTCACTCGGTAAAGACGTTGAAGGAATGTTGATCGATTTAATGAACTATTTTAAACGAATTGTCCTGACTCAATATTCCTCAAATCCGCGATCTTTTCCGCCGCAAGGACTTAAAACAATCGCCAGCGCACTTCCGAATGCGTCTGCCGAAATGAAAGAGGAAGTGTTCGGTTCCGCAGAGGAAAATACCGCATTTTTGTTGCAAGACAAATCCGTGACCCTAAACCCAAATACAGAACGTGCTTATAAACCTCGTCATAATATTTCCCACACGGCAACCGCTTCAAAGCAAACAAATCTTCAAATAGAAGTAATCGAAAATTGTCAGGAAGCGTTAAAAAAAATCTGGGCGGAATCGACGTCCGAGGAAGTAATTTGTGTTACCGGTTCCATGTTTTTGGCTGCCGAACTACGCCAATTCTTTTTTGAAACAATCGGAACTGCTAATCGTTAATCGTGAATTAATTTTCTCCTAAAAACTTGTTTTTTGATCGACCGAAATCGACCCAATTCGATTAAAATCGATTTTGGTCAATTTCAGTCGAAGTTTTTAGCAATTCCCTATATTTATTGCATTTACGAAACCTAAAAATAAAAACCGGATTTTAACGTGCCATGCGTAATAATTACTCACTTTCCACTATTAACTACTAACTATTAACTAACTTGCTAACTATTCCTGAAATAATAGGTCTTGATTCCTATGTTGGATTTGTTCGGATTCCGCCGGAGTTGGATGTTCCGTTGACAGATCGGGTACGGCGTATTATCGATACAAAACCGTTTCGCCGACTTGCCAACATGACTCAAGTTGGTCTTGTTTCCCTCGTTTATCCGGCGGCAAGACATACCCGATTCGAACATTCCTTAGGCGTTTACCGTCTGGCATTGCTGTTTTTAAAACGATTATCGCACGTTTCCCGTTTTACCGAAATTATTTCACGGCACGATGCGGAACTTTTAATTGTTACTGCGTTGCTTCACGATGTTGGACATTGGCCCTTTTGCCATTTAATTGAGGATATTCGAATCAACGATTTACCGCATCACGAAGAATTGGCAGCCGCAATGTTGCGAGATGACGAGATCGCGGAATTATTGCGGAACGATTGGAATATCGAACCGGAATCTGTTATCCGATTATTGAGCGGAAATAATTCCGAGAACAATCCGGTTACAGGATTATTGTCCAGTATTTTGTCCGGTCCGATTGATATTGATAAAATGGATTATCTTTTCCGTGACAGTTTACATGCCGGAGTTCCCTACGGACGGAATCTCGATCAGGCACGGCTTATCGGCAGTCTTTGCGTTAATGATTCCGGAAGCGGAATGGCAATTACAGAAAAAGGGAAAACCGCCGCCGAATTGATGATTTTCGCACGATATGTTATGTTCAGCGAAGTTTATTGGCATCACACCGTACGTTCAGCCTCCGCGATGTTTCAACGTCTTTTCAGTGAACTTTATCAGGAAGGACGGATTAAATCCGCCCAGTTTTTTGAATGGACAGAGAACGAAGCCGTCCGGTTTTTTGTTGAATCGTCACAAAAATCGCCGGTACAACCGCTTGCCGAAGGAATTTTTGGGACAAAAAGATCAGTTTATAAACGGGTTGCTCAGTTCAGTATTCTGGAACAACCGGAAATTTATCGGAAATTAGCCGGAAAACCTTATCGTCAACTCTGTGAATTAGCGGATCGGTTGTCGGCAATGTTTCTGAGGAACAAACCGCCGTTTGCCGTGTTGATTGACGCGCCGCCCATTGAAAAAGAAATTGAAATCAAAATTGACGTTTTTTATCCGAAAGAGAATTGTTATCGGGCGTTGGAAGACATTTCACCGGTTGTTCGTGCGATGGCAAAAGAACAGTTTGACGATTATACCAAACGGGTTCGGATTTTTGCTCATCCCGAAGTTGCCGTTTCACTTCGGGAAAATCGCCAAATCATCGAATTTCTCGAACATGTTTCTATCGAACATTAAAAATTAGCCGACGCGACCGTGGGTGAAAACCCTTTGGCAAGAGGTCGCCTACCTAATAAGGTTGCCTACCTTGTATTTTCAAGCGCAAGCAGTATTACCCATTAATCCTGCCGTAAAGCATTTTCAACAACAAGATCGTTTGTTATATGATCGATTCCCGGTTCCATGCGAAGCATCATTTCGGCAAGTTCGCGTTGTCGTGAAGTTTTGACGGTTCCACTTAATCGTGCAGTCCGGTTCTTAAATTCAAACTGAATTTCTTGTGTTCGCAGACGTCCCTGAATCCGTCGGGCAATGTCATGAGTAATGACGATATTGGTTTGTTCAAATAAATCAGCCGATTCGTTATTTTCCGTAACTCCAACAATTTTTCCCGAAAGCGGACGGAGCGGCAATTCGGCAAAATTAAGTTTCAATCGCGGTGAATATCGTTTCGTTTTCGTATCAACCGTTTCAACAACGGTACGATTCGTTTCAGGAATGACTTCTTCAACAACCAGTGTTCCTTCCACCGCCGATTTAACCGAATCCGCCGTATTCGTTGTCGATTGCATTTTCTGAGTCATCGAGTCCATAATGTTTTCAATCGAGCGTTCAAGAGAAATATCGTCGCTTTTCTCTCCAGTCAACGATTTCATCATCTCATCAATAGACGGAAAAATTTCTGTATCCGATAAATCACTTTGTTGGGCAAAAACTATCGGACAAAAAAAGTACAATAAAAATATAAAGTAAACAATTTTTTTCATCATCATCATCTCCTTTTCGTTAGAATCATGAATGAACGATCATTGTAACTGTCTATTTTAATTAACCACAGAACACATGGAAAAAAATAAACAGTTACGGCTTGTATTTTTATCGACATTTTGACGAAATATATTGTAGGTTTTAGATTGGGAATCTCTAAAAATGAGTTTTTAGGCAACTTCTAAAAACTCATTTTTTGATCGACCGAAATCGATTTTAGTCGATTTCGGTCGATTTTAGTTTGTGAATAAATAAGTTTTTAGAAGTTCCCAATCGCTACTAGCGGATTTAAATAGAAAAAAATTTTCATTTTTTGCTCTTAATTTTTTGCATAATAGAGAATATAATCTATGATAGACTATCCATAAAAACCTTTTTCAAAAAAATCTGAATTTATTATATTGAAATTCTTTGCAATTTGAACAGATCTCTTTATAATATTGACTTGTGTGTTTCGGTTTACTCAGACGAATACCGGATTTTAAAATTGTTAGAAGAGGGTATTTCCATTGAAATATTGGTGTAAACGTTTTATTTTCAAAGACTTGTGCTGATATTTCCTTTTTTGTTTTTTAATAAATTCGCTTTACCATGACAGACAACGACAATAACCGTTCTTTTGATTTACCGCCCGCTTCGGGACCAACCGACGAATCATCTCATCATTTTGACGCGGATGTTCCCAATGCGCCCAAGAAAAAAACACGGCACGGCAGTTTTTCAACCGGTTTCACGCCTCGCCGTGAAAATTCGTCGGTTCCTCCCCAAAAAACGGTCAATGATTTCGCGGGCAACTCCGCAACTTCTGCTCCGAATACCAACAACGCCAATATCGGTCGATCAGCAACAAAACCCGCAACAACGGCTTCCGCAACTTCGGCCAGAACAGAATCTCCAATCCCGTTCTGGTCACGACCAACCACTATCGATAAAACATTTGAACGAACTCGTCTTCTTGTTTTATGTTTGGTGATGTTGCCGTTGTCCATTTTTGCGTATTTTCCCTCCCTTTGTGAAATTGTCTATGCCTGGTACACCCAACTCGATTATGGGCATGGATTTTTTGTGTTGCCGCTTGTCGTGTTGTTCCTGTATCTTCGCCTCGATACGTATCCGGGAACACGTTACCAATTAACATGGATTGGACTATTTCCAATTTTGATCTGCGGTATTATGAGGATTTATGCTGCAAATCAATACATGGACACGTTAGATCAATGGTCGCTTTTGTTTTGGATTTTAGGAATTGTCTGGTTTTTTTATGGTAATCGCGTTTTCTTTTGGGCGCTTCCTTCGTTGCTGTTTTTGATTTTCATGTTCCAATTGCCATGGAGTTTTGAAGTGTTACTGAGAAACCATTTACAGCAATTTGCCGCTCAATTCGCAACAGTGTTGTTGCGAATTGCAGGAGAAACGGCTATTCCGATTAAAAATACTATCCGATTAAGTACCATGGAATTGGCGGTCGAACAAGCGTGCAGCGGAATTCGTTTCCTGATTAGTATTTTTGCGATTTCCTTTGCAACAATCCTGCTCATCAAAAAACCTTGGTGGCAAAATATTGTTATTTTAGGCATTGCGGTTCCGATTGCTTTGTTTGTCAACGCCGCACGCATCGCCACCACCGGAATTCTTTTGCTTAATTTCGAGGATTTCGTTAAAAGTATAACGCCGGAAAACAGAAACCCCGCCGTCATTGCCGATGAATTTGCAGGAATTTTTATGATTTTTGTGGCGTTTGGCATTTTTATTGCATTTGTATTTTATTTAGGTAAGGTGTTTCGTAAAGTGGAAATTTAGATTGATGCTGTTCGGGTTATTGGTCAAGAACCGCATTTTTTTCATTTTTGCGGAACCAAACGATGATTTTAGGAAAATCACTTTGAATCAGATTTAATTTGTCTCCGATTCCTGATTTTCGTTTTGAGAACATTACAAATTACAGAGTAAATCACAATGTCCCAGAATAATATTCCACCCAATAATGATATGGTTCCAAGCGGAACGATGGATACGATGGCGGGTGCGACGTCTCCCGCACCTTACTACGGACAGGAGATGTTATCGGCTAAACCGAAACCACTCATTGATTCCATCGAATTGGCGAAAATAACACCGCAAATTATGATTTTGCTTATTATTTCCGCTTTGAAACGGACTTGGAAATGGGCATTACCAAGCGGACTGATTCTCGCATCGGTAGTCTTTGCGATTATTATGGTCTCGTTTCCTGTCCGGTACGAAGCAACGGCTTACTTGCAGATTCTTTCCCAAAAACCGTATTTCATTTTTGATGAAAAACAACAAAAACAGTACGATACCTATGTTACAACACAGTTTGCGCTGATTCGTAGTCCGTTAATTCTCGAAAAAGCGCTGGAAAATCCTGAAATCGCTCGCCTTCCGCATATACTTAAACAACAAAATAAAGTCGATTGGCTGGCGAAATCCTTGATATTGCGACAAACAAATAAGTCGGAAATCGTAACACTTGGAATTAAAATGGAAGTGGCGGAAGACGCAGAAAAAATCGCCAATAGTGTTATTACCGCGTTTTTCGAATATTATGCGAATCAGATTGATAATTGGAATCTTAAATTACACAATCAATTAACTCTGGAACTAAACCGCCAAAAAGCAGTAGCACGATTGATACAACAGGATATTCGTGACAACACGGAAAAAGCCGCCAAACAAGGCGGAGTTGCCGGTAAAGATGGATTGTCCGGCGGATGGAATCAAGGGGAATCCATTCAGCGCGATCTCTATTTGCAAAGATCCAAACTGGCAGCGTTGCGGGCAGAAGAAACAATGCTCAAAGAATCCATCAACGGAGAAATGAAGATTCCGCAATCCATGTTGGTAAAAGCCCTCGAAAATAATCCGATGTTGCGGATGTTGCAAACAAGATTAGTTGATTTGCTGGAACAAGTTGCCTCGTCGAAAAAAACATTGGTCAGGGATGATGATCCGAAAATTATCGGTCTTCAAGATCAAATCAAAGAAATCGAAAAGAAAATCAAGGAAGCATATTCCAGCGCCGGAAACGATACCTTTAAGGATGTTCAAAGTTCTTTCGTCGCGAGTCTGGAACAGGCAATTTTTGAAAAATCAATGGCAATACGGTCTCAAGAAATTTTGGTTGAAGATCTCCAAAAAAGTTATGACGAACAAGTTAAAGATGTTGGTGAGCGGACACTTCAAAGTGTTGACGTTTCCTTTCAACGCGCTCAACTGGAACGAATCAATAACATTCTCGATCAATTGGAAACTCGTGTCGTTACATTGGAAACCGAAAAATATGCCCCCGACCAAATCGAACTGAAGAAAAAGGCAACCGTTCCCACAAAACCTGATAACGCCAAACAATTACTTTTTGCGTTTGTTGGAGCATTGGGATGTTTTTGTTTTCCGATTTTTCTTGGAATTGCCATTGAACGTCTCAAGCCCAGACTTTATCATGTTTCACAAATTCGTCGGGCGATTCCGCAAATTATTATCGGTGAAATTATGGAACCGCCGGTGGCGTGGATTCACGGGGCAACGTTCCGAAAACGTTTAGCGCGTTATCGGGAAAGCGTTCATAATTGGTGTACGCATCTTTTGTTGAGCGATCCGTTCCGAAATTGCCGAACACTTTCTGTTGCCAGTGTTTCCGGCGATGACGGTAAAACGTTTTTGGCGGTTCAGGTCGCTGTGGCAATGGCTCAAATGAAAAGCGGTCCCGTCTTACTTATTGATGCGGATATGCGCGTGGGACGATTACATTTGCTTTTCGGCAATGAAGAAACCGGAATTGGTTTAGCGGATGTTTTGTCGTTCCGAAACGGTTTTGGCGAAGCGGTTGTGTTGAATGAACGGGAACCAAACCTGCACTTACTTTCTGCCGGACAATTAGATGTTTCGCCTTATGAATTGCTTGGAGACGGACGTTTTCGGGAATTGCTGGATACGTTGGAATCGCATTATTCGTTGGTGTTGGTTGTCCTTCCGCCGATAGCGAATGCCGCCGAATCGCTGATTATGGCATCAAGCACCGATTCCGTGTTGCTTTGCGTTCGTCAAGGCGAAACTATTTTGGCGGCAATGGAAGATGTTTACCGAAAACTTGTTAGTACCGGAAGTTCAGTGGACGGAATTGTGGTCAAAGATATTCCTTATTATCAGATGGCAGGAAAAGACGGCGGTTTCGCCGATAAATTGGAACAAATTCGACTCGCCCATTTACTGCAATACACCGATTAGGAAAGTTTGGTTTGTGATTTGGGAACCTCAAAAATTCATTTTTATCACAGAGTTTTAAGTTCGAAATTTATTTGTCCCTATTGTCTCATTTGTCCCTAAAGTCCTTATAAAAAGGGATGTTAGGGACAATAGAGACGAAGGGGACAAATTTACCAATCGCCAATCACAAATAATTATAGTTCCCCTTGTACAATTCATTCCTTATTTTTATCATATAACTTTTATATTCCAATTTTTTATTAATTCCTAACTAAGTTTGCAATTATTCAGTGGAATTTTCGGTTTAACCGTAAAGGCGGCCAAAACGCCGAAACCGCTGGATAGTTATATAAATTTTCAATTCACACGTAACTATGACCACTACCGAATCTTTTCAACCGAAACCGGCGTCATCACCATCTGTTTCTGCGCCGCAATCCAACCCTGCTGATTCTCGATTAGCCGAATATGTAGTGTCGTGGAAATGGCTGATCGGAGGTTTGATCGTCTTCTTACTCTTGTGCGGTACCGCGATCAGTCTCTATTTCTTTCGCGTGTCCAATATGTCCGGTCAGATTTTGAGCACTGCCCAAAAAATGGTTCTGGAAGCGGAAGAACTCAAAAAAGAAGGCAAGATGGCAGAATCAATCAAAACAAGAGTGGACGCCGCCAATCTCCTTGATAATTTCAATCGGTCACAGCCGTTGCCAACTCTTAAAGTTTTGGTTGAGTTGAACGGTATTTTGGAAAGCCTTTACAAAGATGAAGGTAAAGCCAATGCGACTCTTGCCGGAATCATTCGCAGTAAACAACTGATTGATAATTGTACACAATTAATTCAGGTCATTGCCTCCGATAAAGAATCGCTTGCTTACCGGATTCGGTTGATGGAACTGGAATGGGATCGTCGGGATTTCGCTAATGTTATTGATCGGGCAAGAGAAGTACAACGTGTTGAGCGGGAATTTAACGACCTGAATAATTATAACGCGATGCGTTATCTAACATTGTCGGTGATGATTCGTCTTCCGTTGGTTGGTTACAATCCGTTACAAATAAATTTAACGCCGCCTCTGCCGCAATATTTGGATAAACTGCTGGAACTGGTGTACAATATGAAACCGAGCAACAATGATATTGAGATTGCCGCGCGGTATGCGGAATTTATTATCGATGTTAAACGCGACACCTTTAAGAATGTTGCCAGCCCAGACCTTTACAACGCCAAAGATGAAGAACGGAAAACAAAAGCGTTAGCGATTATTGATACAATGGTTAGCCGTAATCCTAACGAGGTGAACGCTTATTTAACCCGTTTCCGGTTTAAAACACGTTTTATTCCTTCGGAGCCGTTGCCGGATAAGTTAGACCCCGACCTACAAGCGATTTTGAAACTTGATCCCAATGATGTTGAGGGATTGATTCTTGCCAGTTTGTATGTGTTTCAGCAATCAGCCCTTGCCAGCCGCTCAGGGAATACCGAACTTGCGGAGGAACAGAAAAAGTTAGGAGAAGATTTGTTACGCCGCAATGTTTTAGCCAACCCGCATTACGGACTTGGTTATCAATATCTTGGCGAATATCTTAGCGGCGAAGGAAAAATCGATGAAGCGATTCAAATTTGGAGTGATGGTATTGCCAAGTCCAATCATCCGGCGGTTGAAGAATTGGTTGGACGGCTTGTGCTTGCTCTTTTGGATCAAAAACGTTTTGAAGAAGCCGAAGCGAAAATTGCGTCGTTGAATCAAATTTCGATAGACGCAAGAATGAGACGTCCTGATTCGGTATCGCAAATTCGCAATATGTCAACTCTTTTGTACAGTAAACTTTATGCGAATCAGGGATCGGAAATATTAGTTAAAGCGGAAGAAGCCCAAATAGCGGGACATTCCAAAGAAGCCCAGCGTTTGTATGCGTTGACTCAGAAAAAAAACAACGACGCAATTGAAGGTTTAGACCGTTTACTTCGCAATTTCGGTTCGCAGACTCATGATTACATTATTGATCGTCAAAGTATTTATGCGAGACTTCTTCCTGAATCGTTGTTGCTGGCGGGTCGTCTTTTTGCGGATTTAGGACAATGGGATAAGGCGGTTCAGTATTTTGTCGCGGTCGATCATCCAACCTTTGCGACGAATTTACAAGACGCGGCAGCGCTTGCCGCCGCAAACGCTTACCAACAACGAACCCAACCGGATGAAGCGATTCGTATTCTGAAAAAAGCCGTAGAACGTTCGCCAAACAATAAGGTGCTCGATTATTATTACACACAGAGTTTGTTCCGATATCAGATAAGCCGCAGCAATCCTGATCCGCAAGATTTGGATATGGTGGAAGAACGGCTTCGCGCGCTCAATGAACATCGTGAACAGTTGCCGCAACCTTGGATCGTTGATTTGCGATTGATTCATCTTGAAATGACCAAAGCCGGTTTGTCGAATAATTCGGAACAAATTCTTCAGGCACAAGTTGCGGCAATGCGGAAATTCCGTGAGTTGGAAACAAAGGAACTTCCGGTTCGGGCGAGCAAATCGGGGACGCAAAACCCGAATCAACCGGAGAAAAAAGTTTATTCCGACGATCTTATTTTTTTGATTGAGATTGCCGGAGTTTACAGTTCGTTGGCGCAATTGTCGGATTTTGATCGGATTATCCAAAAAATGCGGGAATTACCCAATGGTGAATCCGCTTCTTTTACAGAACGAATTAACGATTCGCTCCGCCGTAACGACCGTGAAGGCGCGTCTCTGATTATCGAAGAAGCCTTAACAAGCGACTTGCTGACCGCTTCGCAAAAACAACGATTCGTTATTTTGTTACAGACATTAAAAGATAAAGAACCTAATTCCTTAGACAAAGTTTATACACGTCTGAAATCGATTTTTGACCAAAATCCAGACTCTTTGAAACCGCAGGCATTTTTCCTTTTGGCGAATATGGCGATTGACCGCGACGACATTGCCTATGCCAAAATCCTGCTGGAACGGCTAAAAAAATTGGATGTAACTTCAGGAGCGTGGTGGCGGTATGTTCAGGTAAGACTGTTGCTCACCGAACAGGAACCATCTTACGATGTAATCCGGCAACTTCAGGAAGAAGTCGCTAAAATCCGAAAAGATTGGGATATGTCCTATCTTTTAAGAGCAACCATTGAAGAAAAATACCTCTTACAAAATACGGAAGACCCGATTGTCAAAACAACGCTGATTACTGCCTATCAGTCGGCGATTCGATGCGGCAATGTTCAACCGATTATTTGGAATCGTCTTCTTTCCTTGTATGAAGAAACAGACAGAGTAGAAGATGCCAAACAACTTCGACATGACGCGATGATTCGCGCTATCGCGTTGGACGCAACCGCGTCCCAGTTTCCGCAACCTTATCAACGAATGTACAATCAGGTTGAAAAATCGATTTTCGATGAAGATTCTCAAAATGCAGACAATATCGCACGACAATGTATTGCGTTGGCGGAAGCGCGTCGGGAGAAAAGCGAGTTGATTTTTGGTTTGAATCTTGCTTTAGGCAAACTCTTTTTTGACGCCGGTCTTTTTGATAGTGCCAGTCGGCATCTGACTGTTGTAGCAAAACAAGGCTCAACAAATGTTTACCCGCTTGCAGTTTGCCTTGCTAAAAATCAGTTGGTGGATGAAGGTTTTGGCTTAATTCTCGATGAAATTAACCGAACGCCTTCTTCTTTACCGTTGCTGTTGCCATCGTTGTTAGTGCTTCTTTCGCAAGTTCGACCCTCCGAAGCGGTCTTAGAACGGATTGACAAACTCATGTTGCGGGTTGAAAAGGGAGAGCGTCTGATTCTTCGCGGAACGATTACGCAGGATGAAAGGGATATTGATTTGGGAGAACGACGACTTAGAGCGCTTGTGATTCGGTTCCCGGAAATGACGGACATTCCCGATCCAAAAAATATTGAAGTGTATCCGCCAATAAAAGAAGATGAAGAAATTATTGAAGAAGAAACAAAAGAATAAAAGATAGAGAATATATCAGTGGAATAATTATTTTGTAACTATTTGGTGAAATGTTCGGCATTCTCATGTTTCTGTCCCGTTAGGGACAACATGTTGGTTAATACCGGTGACCGGTAAGAATTTTACCAATAGAGTGTCCCTAACGGGACACGGATTATTTTTTGTACCATTTTTTCTGCCAACATATCATCCCTAACGGGACGGGAATATATTACAAAGTAGGCAACTTTTTGCCAAAGGGTTTTCACCCAACGGTTGCATCGGCGAAACATCGCCTGCCTTTAAAATAGATTTTAGTCGATTTCGGTGATATTCAGATCAATCCTTTTTTAATAGGAGATTTTAATAATGAAAAAGATTTTTTACAAACAATTATTTTGCGGAGTTCTTTTTTTCACTTTGCCCATTTTGGGTTTATCTTTTGTTCCGGCTCAGGAGGAAACAGTTCCTTCACCAGCCGCAACATCATCAGAGGGATTGAGTCCCTTGATTGATCAAGGTAATGCACCGGTAATCACACCGATTAAAGGCGGTGTTCACTTTGCGTGGTCTGCATTAACGGAGGTGGGCGGAGTTCATTGCTCAGGACCGTTGGTTGGTCGATTTGAATTGATGTTTGATGTTTCTCGTGAGAACATTGACAAAAAAGTCGAACCGCCGCAGGTTCCAGAGGTGTTGATTCCTTTGGCTGATTACTGGATTGTGCGCGGCAAGCCGGAACGTGCGATTCCGCTTTACCGTTTGGGAGTGACCAAAGAGCCGAACAAAATATTGTTCCAAAATAATCTGGCGATGTTGCTTTCGACCGTTGAGGGAAATCATGCGGAAGGCTTAACCGTGGTGAACGCCGCTTTGGAAAACAACCGTGATAATGTTACGTTATTAGACACGAAGGGGTTGATTCTGATGAATGATGGTCGGGCGAGCGAGGCGGTTCCGGTTTTGCAACGTGCGGTAGAACTTTCCTGCCAAAGTCCGATTTATTGCCTGCATCTTGCCAAAGCGTACGATATTGTAGGACAAGCATCTGCTGCACGGAGTTGGTTTGAAAAAAGCAGACCGGACTTGGAAGCCTATCCGCGCAGGCTAACTCAGGAAAATAAAAACATGTTCGATGACTTGCGAATGAAATATCCTCCTGAGACGAATATTATGCCAACCCAGTAACAAATCCAATTTGTTACTGTTCAAAGTATATTTTTAGAGGTTCCCAATACCTTTTAACAATTATCCTAAACCTCCTATTCACCAAGAAAATCATGTCAAAATCATCGCAATTGATTATTGGTATTGTCGTTATTATTTTTACAACGTTTTGTATGACGGTTTATTCCGGTATGCAAACGGGACGTTGGTCGCCGTTCAAGGGATTGCTGGAAGCGAGAGCAGTTCTGCGCGACCTTCCGAAAGAGATCAACGGTTGGGACGCGGTGGGCGAAGACCAAACGCTCGATAATGATACCATTACCATGCTTCAGATTCAGGACGGCTATATTGCCCGTTCTTACCGTAACAGTACCACGCAAGCGGTTGTTCATTTAGTTTTAATGGTGGGACCGACAGGTCGGGTGGTGGTTCACACGCCGGAAATTTGTTTCGGCGGCAAAGATTACCAAAAGGAAGACAATCGCGTTTCAGTAACAATTCCAGTGGTGTTACAAGATAAGCCGACCGAATCGGACGATACTTTTTGGAGAGTTGATTTTGTCAATCGCGGTTTGAAACGCGACAAGATTTCTTTTTATTACAGTGTTAGTCTTGGTAAATCCTGGATTGCTACGGAAAATCCAAGATCGGCGTTTCAATATTCCCGTTACGCTTATAAAATTCAGATTCAATCGCTTTCAGACGGTGAAGAGGACAATGTCAAGAAATTTCTTCAGGATTGTTTACCGACAATCCACGAATTTTTGAGAGAGACCCTGTAATTAATTTTTGATCGACTAAAATCGACTTCAGTTGATTGAAGTCGAATAAAATATTTTTTGCCGAAAGTTTTGAAATTATTCTAAAGACAAATCATTTCATGTTACAAAAACAATTGCAACATAAACAGTTACATTTTGGCAATGTTGTTTGTGAGTTGGCGGTATTGGTTGGAGTTTATCTGGAAGGACAAGGAAAGTCTGCGTCACCGCTTGACGAATTATCTGGTTTGGCGGAGGCGGCGCAAGTTCAGGAAGCGGGACGGATTACGCAACGGCGGCGAAAACCGGAAGCGGCAACGTATATCGGTAGCGGTAAACTGGAAGAGTTGAAAGAATTAGTCAACGCGGTTGATGCGGATCTTGTTATTTTCGACAACGATTTAGCGCCGAGTCAGACGAAAAATCTTGAAGAATATTTGAACGTTAAAGTTATTGACCGGACGGAGTTAATTCTTGACATTTTTGCGAGTCGTGCGAAAACGACGGAGGCGCGTTTAGCGGTTGAACTGGCGCAACTGGAATATTCGTTACCGCGACTTAAACGAATGTGGACGCATCTTGAACGTCAGGGAGTCGGCGGTGTTGGGTTGCGCGGACCCGGTGAAAAACAATTGGAGGTTGACCGTCGGTTGGCGCAAAAACGGATTCTTGATCTCAAATCCGAATTGAACATGATTCAACAACGTCGTCATCGTGAAGTTACTGCACGAAAAACTTCTCGAACCGTTTCATTGGTTGGTTACACTAACGCCGGTAAAAGTACGCTTTTGAACCGATTAACGGATTCGGACGTTTATGTGAAGGATCAACTTTTTGCAACGTTGGACACGCGGACACGTCGTTGGCATTTACCGGGTTGGGGACCGGTTTTGTTGAGTGATACGGTTGGATTTATTCGAGATTTGCCGCATCATTTGATTGCCAGTTTTCGGGCAACGTTGGAGGAAGCGAATCAGGCGGACTTACTTCTCCATGTTGCGGATGCGTCGAGCTGTGAAGTGTACATTCAGATTGACGCGGCGTTTCAGGTTTTAACGGATATTGGAATCCGTGAAAAGGACACGCTTTTAGTGCTGAATAAAATTGACGTTTTGGAACCGGATCGTTTGGATATTTTTTTGACAAAATATCCCAATGCCATTCCAATCAGCGCCGGCAAGGGTTTAGGGATTGAAAATTTAACGATTGCGGTGAGCAATATTTTGAGCAAGGAATTTCTTGATCTAACGATTGAATTACCGGTTGCCGATGGTCGTCTCATGGCGTTATTGGCGCGTGACGGTGAGATTCTTTCAAAACATTACGGCGAGGAAATGGTTTCAGTTCACTGCCGAATTCCGCAACATTTAGTTGGTCGTTTACGGCAGGAAAAAGAAATACAAGGACTTCCAGAAAACGTTTCATAATTAACCGTAGATTAATGCCTACGGTCACTAAAATGCCGTCTCTAACAAGACAAAGAAATTTCCTAATTATGTCACATTTTGGAGGGCATGTCAAAAATCAAGAGGCAGGCGATGTTTCGCCGAAACATCGTGTCGGCTACCGCTTTTGGCAGAAGGTCGTCTACCTGAATTCGGAATTTACTTACTTGAAACGGAATTCCTTCCTGTAATTTTGTGTTATTAAAATAGGATGTTACGTATATCTGTTATCCGATTATCCAAAAAGCGAACTCACTGAGAATGCGGCAAACTGGCGCGAATACAGAATCGAACTCATCGCCATTTGAGCAAGTAATTCATTTCGGGCTAACCGTGAAGATTCCAATGCGGTATCGGTGTTGGAAATTTTTCCTTCCGATTCGGTAACTGTGGTCAAAAGGTTGTCAAGATGATCCGTGTTCGCGGTCAACAAATTTTGTGACGAACCAATTTGCGCCCGTGATTTTGCCAAACTATTGACAGCATCATTGACAATACTGTACGCTTGTTTCAAACCGGCTTCGGAATCATAATCAATATTACGAAGTTCGGCTAACGTTCCATTCGAACCGCCGAGATAACCGGTTCCAACACTTGAAATACCAAGACGTAACTGCAAATCAGACGCCACATCTTTACCAATCTGGAATACCGCACCGCCGCCGGTGATCTTAAATTGCGAAAAATCGTTGTCCGGATCAATATCCTCTCCGTTGTTCTTTGCAAACGAACTCGAAAGCGATGTCGTAAACGACAAATCGGAATCGGCATACGAAAGATTCAAACCCTTTGCTGTT
>JAIRLW010000504.1 GCA_031259095.1 Planctomycetaceae bacterium
GACGTGTTATCGAAATTTTTTTTAATCTTTTTGATTCCGGCTTGGTCTTGTTAATTTTTCGTAATCTGTTATTCTTTAACGCTTGTTTAGACACGGATGTTTTTGATCATTGTTTTTGATCGCAATGTCTGTTGTTGGCGTCTATCCTTTTGAGTCAATTTAGAATTTGAATTGAGAATTTAAAATAATGAAATACACGGAACTAATCGGCAACCTCGAACAAAATATTTCACTAGCGGTTTTTGGGAAACGGAAAGTGATTCACCGTTGCCTTGTGGCGTTGTTTGCCGCGGAACATGTTTTACTGGAAGATGTTCCCGGCGTCGGTAAAACATTGCTTGCACAAGCCATTGCTAAAAGTATTGCCGGTGATTTCCGGCGACTCCAGTTCACCCCAGACCTTTTGCCTGCCGACATTGTTGGAAGTAGTATTTACGATGCCGGAATCCGTGAGTTTTATTTTTCACGCGGCGCGATTTTCGCCAATATTCTTTTAGCCGACGAAATCAACCGGACAACGCCACGAACTCAAAGCGCCATGCTCGAAGCAATGAATGAGCATCAGGTTTCCGTTGATGGAACAACGTATCCGCTTCCACAACCATTTATGGTGATCGCAACGGAAAATCCGATGGAGTTTGAAGGAACTTATCCGTTGCCGGAAAGTCAACTCGACCGTTTTTTATTGCGTATTTCTGTTGGTTATCCTGATCGGGAAAACGAATTGAATGTTTTGCGGACCCATCAGGTTGCTCGTCCCATCGACTCTTTAACCGCCGTTCTTTCTGTTGCTCAAGTTGTTGAAATTCAGCAAGCGGTTTGTGCGGTTCGGGTCGATGAATCCATTAACCGTTATATTTTAGACCTTGTGGACGCAACACGTGAAAGCGACGAATTACTGGTCGGAGTCAGCACACGCGGAGCAATCGCTCTCAGCAGAGCAGTGCAGGCTCACGCGCTCATTGAAGGACGTGATTTTGTTACTCCAGACGACGTTAAAACATTAGCCGTTGCCGTGTTTTCCCATCGGGTCATGCCCAAATCGTACGCTCACGGAAACCAACGCCAAGCAATCGAAGCAATTATCGAACGGATTGTCGAATCGGTTCTTGTTCCGGTTTAATCACCGAATTTTTATGAAAAATCATCTACCCATGAGTCCCTATCATCCCTAATGTCCCTTTGATTAAATAGGGACATTAGGGACTAATGGGACTAAATGGGACAGATGATTAAGAGCAATAATTTACCTTTATTTTCACAACTCTTGACAAAACCGCCGTCAACAACGACAATCAACTTTAGTTCGTGTCAATAAAATATTTTACTGTTGGAGTTTTTGAAATGAGAACTTTTTTCATCTTTATAAAACCGGTTTGGGACTGTATTTTAGGAAGTATTATATTTTTAGTCTTGATTTCGGCAGATGTTTTGGGCGCAGAACCGGTTTATCGGGTTCATTCTGTTTATTGGACGGAGCCGGCGGTAATCTCCGAAACGGTACCGATTCGTGTTGACGAAGCGGCGATTTCGTATGATTTTCCGTATGAACCGCAAATCATCGAGCGACGGATTCTTTCAACCAAAATCGTTTCACCTGCAACCGATTCGCTAACATCTAATTCCGAAATAAAAATCATAAACAAAAAACCGCTTTCCCCGCTTCGCCAACTAGAAGAACAATCCGAGAAAAAAGAACAAAAAACATTGCCGGAAAAAAAACCGGAAGAGAAAATATTCGTGCCGAATCATTCCGATCAAACGAAATTGTCCGAATCTTCAGAAGGTTCAACATCTTCAGCAACACCAACAGTTACCTCTGAAACAATTACAGAAACAACTGAAACCGTTGTAGAAGAACCTTTTCCAACGATTACATTTCCTCCGTTACCGGAAGAATCAGAACAAATTTTGGTGCAGAAACCACCGCAACCGTCACAAAATGAACCCAAACAAACATCACCGGTTTCATCAACTATTCGCGGTCAATCGTCTGGTATTGCTGGTGAGACAGAAAAAATATTAGAGGAACCGCTGCCATATCCGCAAGGAAGAGCGGATATATCGACGATTGACCCTAAATTATTGGACGATAACACGGCAGTAAATGGACAAACGCCGGAACAAAATAATACGTCAACATCGGCAACCGGCAATGATTCAATAACAACGTCACAGGATAAATCGGACGACAATAAATCAAAAAACGAAAATCAGTCTGGAGTTAATGGAATTTTATTGTTAGCGACAATTATTTCCATCGCGATGTTAATTTATACTGTTGTGATTGCTTTTGATTATCATCAACGTTGGATGCAATCATTGACGGCGCAGAACCGTCATTTTTCTAGTTTGTCCGACGATACGGATATGGAGGTTGATCTTTCCGATAACCTGCCGCTGTATAACGGAAATGCGAATATTCCGAGTTTATCTCATTTCCGTTCGGAATCGCAGTATTACTGATTTGATTATTACTTTGCACGGTCGTTTAAACGCAGGCATCCCGTTTACATAAATAATCATGATTGCTTGCGTCAATCTAGGCGGACAAGAGGTCCGCATTCCTCTACACAATGCCAATTTGTTACCGTTCAAAGTACCTATTTGAATTTCCCCGCTATTTATTGCGGGAAAATTTCTTTTTTGACAGATTTCCGAAAAATTTCCTAGCATTCACAGGTTGTAGGAAATATTAGAGACGTTGGCGACAATGGCGACAAATGGGACAAATAATCTTTAAAAAATAAATTGGTCGGGATATTTTTTAGCAGTTTTCGTAAGAATTGTCCCAACGAATTGTCCCGAATTTCAAGACGATTAAAAAATTTATTCGGATTGACAAATGAAATTGAATGATGGATAATAACAAAGCAATAAAAAATCAATTCGACGTCAAGATTAGAGTTAGGCTTGAAATCGTTATTGGTTTTGTTAATAACAGTTGAATTGTTTTATTTTTCACAGTCCACTTTTACAGATCACTCCATGATCTGCGTATTCCCATGAACACCCAAAAAAACTCGCGTACCTGGAAGATAGTTTATCTTGTTGCGTTAATTATTATTGTGGTTTTGTTACACCGTGTCGGCCGACCCGCTAAAATTATTGTTCAACCCGGCGGCGGTGAAGCACGGCTCGATTTGGGCGGTTATCTTGCCCAAATAAGACATCAGGAAGGGTTGACCGAATCGCAAATCGGTGAAATCGATCCGGCAAGTAATACCATTAAATTGGCGACTTTCGGTTTGCGCGGTGTTGCTATTGCATTGCTTTGGCATCGATCACAAGAATATCAGAAACGACTCGATTGGAATAATGTCATCGCCACCTCAAACCAACTCGTGTTTCTGGAACCGCACTTTACAACAATTTGGGAATTTCTAGGTTGGAATCTTGCTTACAACGCTTCAGCGGAATTTGACGATTATCGAGAACGTTATCGTTGGGTGATTCGCGGAATTGACTTTTTAACCCGCGGCGTGGAATTTAACAGTCAGGCGCCGAAACTGTGTAAGGCAACGGGTTGGACCATTTCGCAAAAAATCGGAATCGCCGACGAAAATCAGCAATATCGGCGGCTGCTTCGTGAAGATGAAGAATTCGGGTTGCGGCATAACTGCCAACTGCCCTCTGAACGCGATAACTGGATACTTGGCCGCCGTTGGTATCATAAAGGCGAAAATCTTGTTTTACAAGGAGTTAGTATCGGTAACGAGTCTGATTTTCTGTTCTTTTCCCATTCACGATTGAATCTGTTCAACTATGCAAAGTGGAAACGTAAAGACGGAATTTTCGGTGAAGAGGCGATTCGTGCGTGGGAAAATGCCGACGCGGAATGGCGCGAATTCGCCAAGCAAGACCTCTCAACGGCAATCCCCGAAGATGGTTCATTACAAATGCGGCCCGGCGTCAAAGCAAGACGGACAACATTGGAAACAACCGATCTTGTTAAGGAAGAAGCAAAAAATCTTCTTAAAGAGTTAGAGGCTTTTGCGCCGGATTTGAAACGGAATCTATGTATTGACCGTTGGAAACAATTGGCCGGCGCCAAAGGTCAACAAGGGACGTTGCTTCAGGTTTTGGAAACCGCGTATGAAAAACCGCACAAATATTCTTCGTTGCCGCATGAAGAACTCCGTATTATTCGGGAGTGGCTGGACGAAAATGAACCGGATTGGAAAAAACGGCTTCAAACCGATTTGGATTCGCTTTATACCAGCGAACAACTGGAACTGAAAAAAATTCCGATTCTGCTTCTTTTGGAAGAAGATCAGCGCGATATTCTTAACAAAGCCGATGGAGCGGTGGGACAGGTTCGGGAACGTGCTCTTGAGATTTTGCGGGTTACTCCCAAAGTTCTTGCGGAAGAGATACAAGAATTGGATGTTTCCCAAGACGCTAAACGCCGTTCACGGGCAATTACCGCAGAACTTGATGGGCATAAAGAACGAACCCGAATGTCTGATCTTTACCGTGATATTCTCAATTTTGAGTATCGGTTTCGTGAAGTTGCGGTTGAACGGACACAACAAGCAGACGACGCTCAAAAATTCCGTTATTTGGGTCGAATCGCTTATTATGATGGCCGGATTGCCGATTCGATCAAAGGTTGGCTTGACGCGATGAAAAAATGGGAGGAATTGTACGAATTGCCGGGTTTTGACGATATTGCCGGAGACGCAACGTTTATTCGGGAAATCATTGATATTATCGAAAAATTCGTGATTATTTTAGACAACGATAATAAAATATTTTCCGATGTTGCGGAGGACAAGGTTCCAATGGACGCAATGATTCGCAATAAATTGAATCAGGAAAACAACCCCAAACAAATAATTTTGGCGTTGGAATATGCTAAAAAGGAATTTGAAAAAGGATTGGCGGAACAAGACGAAACAAAACGTAAAGAAAAATTAGAGAAAATAGAAATCTATTTTCAAATTATTTCGCAACGTTTTGACGGAATCAACATGAGTATTGAGTTTATGAAACTTGCGCCGTTATTCGACATTCGGGATTACATGATTGATTCAAACGCTTATTATGTCAAAACGCTTCAAAGTCTTGGTAAACCATTGCCTGAACCGTTACCGCTTCGTAGTTTTGTCGAGTTGATGATGAAACATGATCCGGCAATCGGCAAGGCGACCGCCGCAATTGGAACCGGTTTACCGCTTGTTCGTGACAAAAAATATGCGGAAGCCCAAACGGAATTGGAAAAAGCCGTTGAACTTTGGCAACCGATTTTGAACAAATATCCGATGATTCCGCTTGATCCGACTCTTCAAATGCACGCTGATCTTGTTCTGCTTGCCGGTTTGTACGCCGATACGCTCAAAGCGCAGGAAAAAACAATTCCGGAAAATTTCCTGCTTAAAACGTTTCTAAAATAAATTGTGAAGAAGTTCAAAAGGCAGGCGATATTTCGCCGAAACGCCGCGCCGGTTGATGTCGAGTCAATCTCAGACGCGACCGTAGGTGAAAGCCTTTTAGCAAAAGGCCGCCAGCCTTCTATGGTCGAGTTATAGTCTTCTATTGCCGAGTTTCAGTCTTTTCCAATCACCTTTCCGGTTTCCCATGTTGTCATGTATTATCCGTTATGGCGAGGGATTGGTAGGCAATATACTCCTCACACTTTAAAATCTGTA
>JAIRLW010000638.1 GCA_031259095.1 Planctomycetaceae bacterium
TTTCATTACCGTTCGGGGCTTTTGTTTCTATTTTTTAACCCTAACTAATTTAACAAACCATGAAACCGATTCTTTCCTTTTTATTTTTACTATTTGTTTCACAATTATTGTCCGTAACGGCAATCGCGGTAACTGTTCCGAAAAATGTTATCGTTAAGGAGAACATTCCGTATGTAACAGGCGGCGGAGAACGGCAACAACTCGATCTTTATCTGCCTAATGGTTACGAAAACGCCGCAAAACCTTATCCGGTGATTGTTGTTATTCACGGCGGCGCATGGGCGTTTGGTGCGAAGGATATGAATCATTACATGTTCGACGGTCTTTTCAAAACCATTCTCGAAAAAAGCGATTACATTCTTGCTTCAATAAATTACCGGCTCACCGGAACCGGAGCATTTCCAATGCAACTCGAAGATTGCAAATCGGCAATCCGTTGGTTACGCGCCAACGCAAAAACGTACAATATTGATACGGAACACGTTGGAGTTTGGGGCGGTTCTGCCGGCGGTCATCTTGCCGCATTGGTTGGTACAACTTCAGATGTTAAAGAATTTGACGTCGGAGAAAACCTCGATCAATCCAGCCGTCCGCAAGCAGTTTGCGATGTTTGCGGTTCCAGTGATTTGATGTTGACGGTGAATGATCCGAATTACAAAAATATTCCCTGGATCAAAGAAATTGAACAATTTCTCGGTAAACCCATTCCCGAAGCCAAAAACGAGGCACTCCGCGCTAGTGCAACCACTTACGTAACAAAAAACGATCCTCCGTTTTTGATGATTCACGGAACCGCTGATACGGTAAATCGGTTTGCTCATGCGGAACGTTTGAAAAAAGCCCTTGACGATGCTTGTGTTACTAATATTCTTTATCCTCTTAAAGATACCAACCATGATGGTCCGCTTTTCGTCGATCCGAAAACATTGGCAACGATGATGCAATTTTTTGATCGATATTTAAAACCAATTCCTGAACGGCGTTACCCGGAACAAAATCGTCCGAAATTATTTGTTTCATTTCCCGATCATTTGCACAATCCCGACGGAATGACTTATTGTCCGAAAACAAAAAAGATTTTTGTCAACTTTCCGAATTTTAATAATATGGACAAAAATCTGAAAAAAGGGCATCACGAAGGCGGTTATCTTGTTCGGATTGATCCTGAAACTGCGGCGTTTGAGGTTGTTCTGGAATATCCGATACTTGAAGACACCGGTCAAACAGGACCTATGGGATTGGCTTTTGGTCCCGATAATCATTTGTACGTTTGCGATACACAATGGTTTCACAGTCAAGAACATAAATCGCGTATTCTTCGCGTGATTATGAAAGACGGCAAACCAACCGGTGAAGTACAAATTGTTGCAACAGGAACAAAAGTTTCCAACGCAATTCTTTGGCTCGAAGACAAAATGTTAATTACCGATACATATCTCGAACTTCCGGGTAAATACGGAACCGGCGGCGTTTGGATGTTCACGAAAGAGGAAGCCCTCAACGCCGGAAAAAACGGAACTCCAACAATCCGGCTTAAACCAAACGGTACTGATCCGCATTTGATTATCATTGAAGAAGTTACGAAAACTTCATGGAATGTTCCCGGCGGTGCGGATGGTTTGACGGTTGATGAAAACGGCGTTGTTTATTTTTGTAACTTCGGCGACGGTTCCGTTTACGCCTTAACTTTTGACAAGGAAAATAAACCGGCTTGCCGTAAAATTTTTCAAAGTAACGAAATTAATTGTTGTGACGGAATGTTTTACGACAAACGAACCGGACGAAGTTATATTGCCGATTCCCAACTAAATGCGGTTCATGCTGTTTCGCGTTGGGAAGCCGGTAAAGATGTTGTTTTTGAAACAATTTGGGCAAACGGCGATACCAACGGAGCGGACGGATTACTCGATTCGCCTTGCGAACCAATCGTTGTCGGTAACAAATTATATATCGCCAATTTCGATTCGACCAGTCCCAAAATGGTTAATACAAAACATGACGCACCGCATACGATCAGCGTGATCACGTTGATAATTGAATCCGGCAAAAATCCAAAATAACCGGAAAAGAAAACCGGAAGTTTGGGCAGAATATCGCCGAAATTTCCGGTTGATGTCCTCTTGATATTATTGTGAAAATTAATTATAATTTTTTCATTGTAATTTTTCCATGATAGTTAATTATTTTTTTATAATCAGGAAAGGGTTTAAGTGATGAGTACACAAACACAGTCAACAAAACCGATAACAGATTTTTTGGACAAGGAAAATGAGAACGATATACAATATCGTCAGTATGTTCAAAACATTGTTGCAGAAGGACAAAAGCAGGTTCAAGACGGTCAAACCTTCACATTGGATCAAGTCGAGAAAAAATTAGAACAATGGTTGAAATAGGTGTTAAAGTTATTTGGACTGACCAAGCGATAAAACGTAACAGTCTATTTTTTAGTCCGCAGATTACGCAGATTTTCGCAGATTATTTTAAAAACGTTAATCCTTATATTTTTGATTATTTAGTTTGTTTTGTTTTTTCGTTTGTTTCGTATTCTCAAAATAATCTCTGAAAATCTGCGTAATCTGAGGACAATAAAATAACAATTACAAATAAACCCTTTAACATTTCGAGGTGAATTATGAAATTCAACACAAATTTTTTCGTTGTTATTTTTGCACTTTTTTTAGTTATTCCGGCATCTGCTGCCGCCGAAGCCGCCAATGTAACAGTGGAAATAAACGGAGAAACGATTATTCCGTCCAATGGTTCTGTAACCGGAACATGGTTTTACTATTATGGTGAAACGCAGTTATTACTTTTTGGTCACGCTCTTCCCGAACCGCATTACCGGATTACTGCCGTTCTGAATCCGAATGACCGCATTAAAATCCGTAACAATGAAACGGTGTTACTGGAATTTGAAGCGTCCGATGAACAGAAAATAATCAATACAAAAACAACATTGCCCCTTGACCCGCAACGCCGTCCGTCAAATTTCGAGCCGGTTGAATGTTCGCCGAATTTACATCCGGCACTCGAAACGGCGTTGATCGAACACGATTGGCGAATGCAAGACGGTATCGGAACACCGTTGGAATCACGGACATTCAAAGAAGCCATTGAACGGATCATTCCTCAAATCGAATCTTTGCTTAACGATTTGATTTCACATAATACCGTTTCCGATAATTTATTAAAACGGTTTCAAAAATTAAAAAACGAAACAACGTTTGACGAAAACCATTGGCTTTTACTCCATCGTTTACGGCGTGAAATTGTGTTGTCTAATCCGTTTTTCAATACGGGACAATTATTGTTTGCAAAACATGTTCCTTCAGCGATGAGTCATCAATTGACGCAGGTTTACGGTTACGCAGCGCGTCCGGGCGGAGGAATTTTCGTACTTGAAAGTCCCGGTCATTCCATGCGGACTCGTTCTCTGACCGACGGCAAATTTCCGCACGGTAATTTCATGCAGCCCGAAATTCGTTACGGCGGCGGAAAAATATACTTTGCGTTTTGCGAAGCCGCAACTTCACCAAAACAATGGCGTGATCCTGACACAATGAACAGACATTATCACCTTTACGAAATGAACAGCGACGGCAGCGGTATTCGGCAATTGACGGAAGGTGAATACGATGATTTCAACCCAACGCCGCTTCCTGACGGCAAACTGATTTTCGTTTCAACACGCCGCGGCGGATTTCACCGTTGCGGCGGAGGTCCGTGTTACGTTTACACACTTACAACTCTTGATCCGAATAACAATAACAATAAACCACAAGTAATTTCGTTTCATGAAACCAACGAATGGGATCCGGCGATATTGAACGACGGGCGAGTTCTTTACACGCGTTGGGATTATGTTGATCGTGATGCTGTTTTTTATCAGCAACTCTGGACGATTCGGCAGGATGGAACGAATGTTCGTATTTATTACGGAAATAATACGTTTGTTCCTTGCGGCACTTGGGAAGCGAAACCAATACCGGGCAGCGACAAGGTGATGGCAACTGCCGCTCCGCATCACGGTATGACGGCGGGTTCGGTAATTCTTATTGATACGAGCCGCGGTGTTGACGGAAGTGAACCGATTACACGTCTCACACCGGACGCACGTTTTCCCGAATGTGAAGCGGTTCTGGCTTACGGAATTAAGTTACCGGAACCGAGTGATTTTGATTCACCGGTTCACGGTTATTGGAATGCTCTTAACCGTGCGGATCGACCGGGTAATCGTGTTCTCGAACAAACCGAACAGGAACGCCGTTTTCCGGGACATTGTTACAAATCGCCGTTGCCGCTTTCGGAAACATATTTTATTGTTTCGTATTCTTTTGATCGGTTACGCGGTGAACCGGGTCCGAATATTCCCAACATGTTCGGAATTTATTTTGCGGATGCTTTCGGAAATAAGGAACTGATTTATCGTGACCCTAATATTTCAAGCGTTTGGGCAAAACCGTTGACTGCCCGTTCCGCTCCGCCTGTTCTGAACGGCGGAACCAACGATTCCGAAACAACCGGAACATTTTATTTGCAAAACGTTTACGAAAGTTGGTTGAAATTTCCTGAAGGTG
>JAIRLW010000127.1 GCA_031259095.1 Planctomycetaceae bacterium
TTTTTGCGTGAAAAACAGGAATCATTTGGGGACTCTTTATATCGGAAAGCAAACAGACCAAAAAAATAAAAATACTTAAAAATAAGGAGATTAAACTACTTTTTTTAAGAAAGTGCAGAAATAAGAATGATTTTATTACTAAAATTGCTTGGTTTGATTCGTTTTCATCATACGCTTTTTGCGTTCCCTTTTGCGGTGTTGGGAGCGGCGATGGCGTTGAAGTTGAATCAGTACGAAAATTCGGAATACTGTTTCCGAATTTTTGACGGAATTGGTATTCTGTTGTGTATGGTTTTTGCCCGAAGTGCGGCGATGGGATTTAATCGTTGGGCAGACCGTGAACTGGACGCTCAAAATCCGCGAACCGCCAACCGTCATTTGCCAGCCGGATTGTTGACGGCGCGAAGTGTTTTATTTTTTATTGCGATTTGTTCGGTTGGTTTTATTGTTTCAACGTTTCTTTTTTTTCCGAACCGGATTCCGTTTTTTGCATCGGCGCCGGTATTGCTTTTTCTTTTTTGCTACAGTTACGCCAAACGCTGGACGGTTGCCGTCCATTTTTGGCTTGGCGGGGCGTTGATGCTTGCGCCTCTTGCGGCGTGGATTGTTATTCGACCGATTCTTTATCCTATTCCGTTACCGCCGATTTTGTTGGCGTTGGCGGTGTTGTTTTGGGCAACCAGTTTCGATTTAATTTATGCAACACAAGATGAGGAATTTGATAAAAAAACGGGAGTATTCAGCGTACCGGGAAAGTACGGAAATAAAACGGCATTTCGATTATCGGCGATATGCCATGTTCTTTCAATTCTTTGTTTAACGGCAGTTCCGTACGTTTATGAATTATTCGGACTTGTTTTTGAACTTGGAATTGCGGCGGCGGCTTTGATTTTAGCGGCGGAACACTGGATTGCTGTTCCGAAATCGGGCAAACCGGTTGATCTGTTACGTGTCAATGTCGCTTTTTTTCAAATGAATGTTTTTGTTTCACTTGGTCTGCTTATCGTCGGATTGTTCGATCTTTTTTTATAACAATATTTGTTTTACCGTTGAATGTTCCTGATTGTTTTCATGTATGAGTAATCGATTTTTCCTTGATCCGGTCATTTCCGCCATTGACGGCGATCATGTTGTTCTTGGCGGAGACGAAGCGCATCATTTTTGCCGTGTTATGCGCGGCGAAGTTGGCGATGAAATTATTTTGTTTGACGGTTCCGGTTTGTGTTACCGAAGCAAAGTCGAATCCGTTGATAAAACAACTGTTACTGCCAGAATTGTTGAAACGTTACCGGATACGATTGAATCGCCGTTGCGTCTGACGGTGGCAACCGCGTTGCCGAAAGGAGACCGGCAACGATTTTTGACGGAGAAATTAGCGGAACTTGGCGTTGCGCGTCTTATTCCGTTACGATTAGAACGTAGTGTTGCCCGTGCGGACGCGGCGGTTGCACAACGGTTACGGCGTTATGTGGTCGAAGCGGCAAAACAATGCGGACGGAATGTTCTCATGGAAATAACAAACGAAATTACGTTACACGAATTAAATCATTTTCTGAATTCGCAAAACGATGTTACTAAATTTCTGCTTCATCCGCTTGCACTCGGCGAAGTAGGACAAACAACGCCGCAAACAATTCTTGCCAAAGAATTACCGAAACAACTCGCCGTTCTGGTCGGACCGGAAGGAAGTTTCACCGATCAGGAAATCGAAACGGCATTGAGTTTCGGTTTCCAACCGCTTCATCTTGGCGCAAGAATTTTGCGTACCGAAACAGCATGTATCGCGGCGGCGGCGGTTTTTTTGGCTGGTTTGGGAAAATAAAAGTCGCGGGACATTAGGGACTGTAGAGACGATAGGGACAAATGTTTCAAAAAAAGATTATCGGCTTTGGGGTTGCGGCAATGCCGCGAATGGTTATTGTTTTTTGATTGATTTTATTTTTATTACAAATTATTCCGATGCAGCCTGAACAATTAGGACCTTTCCGAATTGGTCGCGTTTTGGGACGCGGCGGTATGGGCGCCGTTTACGAGGGAGTTCACGAACAAACCGGCGAAACGGCAGCAGTCAAAGTCTTGTTAAGTACGTTACAAGACGACGACGAATTACGTTTACGTTTCGAAGCGGAAATTGATACGCTTAAACGGCTTCGCCATCCGAATATTGTTCGTCTTTTTGGTTTCGGCGAAGAACAGGGAATGCTCTATTATGTCATGGAATTGGTGGACGGGCCAAGTTTGCAGCAGGAAATGAAACGGCAACGTCTGTTTCAATGGCATGAAGTTGCGAAAATTGGTCTTGAAATGTGTTTCGCTTTTAGACATGCCCATGATCGCGGAATTACGCATCGTGACATTAAACCGGCCAATATTCTGTTGGAACGTCAGGGATCAATCAAACTTTCGGATTTCGGAATTGCTCATTTTTTCGGCGGTCAACGGCTTACGGAAATTCATTCGGTGGTCGGAACATTGGAATTTATGTCCCCGGAACAGGCGTTGGCGAATCCGGTCAACGCACGGACGGATCTGTATTCGTTGGGCGCGGTTCTTTACGCAATCTTAGTTGGTCGTCCACCGTTCACCGCACGAAATTTGCCTGAAATATTGCGTAAACATCAAAAAGGGATTATTGAATCAATTCGATCAACACGGTTGGATGTGCCGGACGAATTGGAAGTCATTATCTTTGACCTCTTGAAAATAAAACCGGAAGAACGTCCGCATAACGCTTATCTTGTTGCCAAACGTTTGCAGACGCTGCTTCAAACCTTCGTCGGACCGCCGGAACGAATTCGCGTTAAACCAATGGAATTGGATTCGCCTACGGCGTTTCCGATGGTTCCGGTTCGTATTCCTTATCAAGGCGATCAGGAGCAAGATAAAAAAATCGGACAGGCTCGCGGAATGATCATTGAGAATGGAATTATCGATCTCGGCGGTATTGTCAAGAATGAAGAAACGACTTTTATTAATTCACCGATTAATTCGCCGATTAATTCATCTGCTAATGTATCTGTTGATTTACCGGCTAATTCGTTGCAAAATTTATTAACGGAACATACGTCGATTTCATCGACGATTCCATTGACCAATACGGAACCGAATAAGCCATTGTTGCCGGCTGGAATGTCGCCGGATTCCGGCGTAACATCGTTTGCGGATTCTTTCGGACAACTGGGAAGTGTTACCGATGAAGATAAAACATTGACGTTGAAATTATCAACGCCGCTTTCCATAATGCCGGAACAATCGGTAACGCAATCTTTTACGTTACCGTATCACTTTGATATTCCCGCTCACTCCGATTTAACGGACGAAACATTAATTGCAACGAAATTACCGCATACGGAATTACCGCAAGACGATTCCCGTCAACCGGAAACTTCACACGCTCAAGAAATCGTTGCCGATTCCCGAATTGATTCCGACCAAACGGAAAGTTCAAAAACGTTAAAAAATTATTCTGCGAATGTTGTTTCTGAAACTGATAAAACGAAAGAAGATTGGAACAAATCGGACAAGAAAATTGTTGCGGCTGTTTTTCCTGAAAATTTTCCGAATCAAATTCCGATACAACATGGCGAGGTTATTCTTGAAGACATTTATGCGATACGTCGTGCCAAAGATGAACCGCTTCCCGACGTTAATATTTTTGACGCTCTTCCGCAGAATCGGCACGATAATAAGGAAACCGAAGAGTCGTCAACGATGGGAGTTGACTTGTCCGGTTTGGAACGTCCCAAAGAAACCAGTCGTTTAACGAATAATAAACCAACGCTCGACGGTTTAACTGCCGGACATTTACCCGGACTCAATTGGCCTTCCAATCATACTTCTTCCAACCGTTCGGAAATTTCGGACAATATTTCTGGAAAACGTTCTGAGCGGAAAAAAACGGCGAAGTCTTATGGGTTACAAAATATTGGCGTTACGGTTTCCGGTTTGAAAGACCGGAGTTCAACAGTGATGGAATCATCATCATCTTCTTCGTCGTCTCATTTTACGGCGGTGAAGGATGAAGAGTTTGACGTTTTTACCAATTCGGCGCACGAACATCGTCCGGTTATTTCGTTACAAACTATTTTAGCCTCATGTTGTTTGATTTTTATTGGAATAATTGTTTATTATCTGTTACAACCGGTTCCGGCGGATAAGTTGTATGAACGGATTAAACAGACGATTAATGAAAATAGCGACAGTGACGGAATTTCGCCGTCGGCTCTTCGCAGTGCAGAAGGCGACGTCAATTATTTTCTGCTGGAATATTCGCAACATCCGATGGCGTCTCAGGTTCGGTTTTATCAGACGGAATTGGACCTTGCCCGACAGGAACAAAATTTGAAACGTCGTCAACGGCTTGCTAATTCTGAAACATCGAGTCCGGTGGAACAAATTTATATGGAAGCCATCGCTTTGATTAAAACAAACCCTGAAAGTGCGATTGACAAATTAAAAGCAATTATTGCCGTATTTCGTTCCGATAAATCCGATAATTCCGACAACTCCGATCATTCCGCTAAACATTCGGAAATTTCTGAAACTACTGAAACTGCAGCGCCGGAAACATCGGCATTATCATCAACATCGTCAACCGGTTCGTCAAAACCGTTAAAAATGACCAGACGGCAACGCCCTAATCCAACGGAACTTTGTGTTGAGTTGGCGATAAGACGTTTGGAAAAATTGGAGAAAGAAATTGAAACAATTAACTCCGATCAATTTAAAATGATACGAAAACGGCTTGACGACGCCAAAGAACTTGAACAAAAATCCCCGAAACAAGCGGAAAATATTCGTTTAGGAATTATCGAGTTGTACCAACATCACCGCTGGGCAAAAGAACTGGTCGAAGAAGCGCAACAAGAACTTAAAAAATAATGAATCGTTTCGGAACCGCAGAACACATGGACAAAACCATCCGCAGATTACACTGATTTTCGCAAATTGTTTTTAAATTATTTTTTCTTTTCACCATGAAAAACACGAATGTTCACGAAAGGTTTTAAAAAATAGGTAATATACCAGCGAAATTTCCGTGATCAGTTATTTTGTATTAGTCCCGCGGGACGAGATGTGCATAACCGGCGGTGTAGCGCAGCGCAACCGCCGGAAAGTCGTCTCCCTAATCCAAAGCCCTGAAAGGGCGCAAGCCAAAATATCGTAATCTTATTGCTGCCGTCCTTACGGGGCTTTTTATTTCATGGTTTTATATTTGTTACGTAGGGCGTTGCCCTGCGCTCATGCGGATTGCCCCGTTGGGGCGATTTTAGTA
>JAIRLW010000144.1 GCA_031259095.1 Planctomycetaceae bacterium
GAAGACACGACAAAAATTATTTTGAATTTTCTTGCGTTTCGTAATAAAATTTGTAGAATGAGAAACTTTGAGAGACTTCTAGAGCGTGTTGACACTATTCGCAAAATTGCAAAATTTAGGTGAAAATGGTTATATTTGAAGTCTTTTAAGTAAAAAAATGTTTTCCGAAATTCTTACTAGTCAACCCAATTTAACACCTATTTTCACTCTATTATAAATGTCAACACGCCCTAGAAATTAACAAACAACCCTTTATAAACTTTTTAAAAAACGATGAAAACTATTATTGTGTATTTTGTGTTCTTTTTTGCCGCGGCTTGTTGTTTTGCGACGGAGACGGTTTACTTGGACAAGATCAGTCCTGATGACGTTTCGCAAGATCACGGGACATTGCAGGTCAATCGCGGAACCAATGGAAAAACATTGAGTATCGCCGGACAGACGTATAAACACGGTCTCGGAACTCACGCCAATTCAAAAATCGTTTACGAACTGCAAGGACACTACGAACGTTTCGAAGCAAAAGTCGGCGTTGACGACGCAATGAAAGATTATACGAAAAGCAGTGTTGTCTTTCAGGTTTTTGTTGACGGCGAAAAGAAATTTGACAGCGGCGTTATGCGAATTAACGACGAACCCAAAAATGTCAATGTTGATCTCAACAACGCCGAAACGCTTGAACTCGTTGTCAACAACGCCGGCGACGGAATCGAATGCGATCACGCGATTTGGGCGGACGCACAATTGTTTGAAGCGAAAAATAAAACCGTTCAAAACGATCCCGACTTTCGTTTGAAGTTTAATTTGAACAATAATATCGTCAAAGAAATTTCCGGCGTTGTTTTGTTGAAAGGTTGTCGAACCGAAGAGCGAAAAGTTGTTGCCGAAAATATTAACTCAAAAGAAGGACGGCAAGTTATCCGTATTGTCCGGGATAAAAACGGTAACAAAGCGAAAATTACCGATCGCGTTACCGCTGACAGCAGCGGCGGTTATTATTGGGAGACGGAAATTGTCGGGCTTGGTTCTACTTGGACAACGGCGATTAGACGTGTGATCGATTACGCGCCTTCGCAAAATAACAACACAAAAATCTGGACGGCATGGAGCAATCCGTATTGCGGAAAAGATCAACAACACAACAAAATTGATCACACTTGGGTTAATCCTTTTCTGCCTCAACCATTGTTCGATGCGAAACTTTATTACGGCTCGCGTCCGTTCAATATGAGCAATGTCAAACCTCACGAAGCGGTTCCTTATCATCGTGATTTATTTTGTATTCCGATGTTGTCTTATTTGGAATCGTCGGATCAAAACGGAACAACAGACAAAGATATTTCCGATTTTGGCGTAACGATTGCCCAAAATCCGTCGGACAAATTGCTTGATCTTAATTTGTTGTTACATCAAAATGGACGGAGTGTTTGGGAGTATCATCATCACCGGATTTCCAAAGAGACGCCGATTATTTTTCGGATGAATATTGTGCCGCACGAATCGGATTGGCGCGGCGGGATGCGTTGGATGGTGAAGTCGTATCCCGAATATTTTAATCCGGTCAATCCGCTAAGCGATCAAATTGCCGGAACTGCATCTTACTCAAATGCGGCGTCAACAATTTGTCAGCACGCCGAAAAATTACACAAAATGAATTATCGTGTGAATTGGCAGGCGAGTTTTGATTTTCCGTTCTTTGGCATGTTTATTCCACCGGTTGCGGATGATGTGAAGTGGAAATCGTTTGGCGGCAGAGAATACAGCATTCAACAATACCGCGAGGAAGCGCAGCAAATGAAAGACGCCGGATTTTACACGCTTAATTATTTCAATGTTTACGAAGTAGGAACACGTACAAAATATCCGCGACCGCCGAAAACCGTTCAAAACGATAACGATCTCTGGAGAAACAGTAATGATTTTTTGTACGAAAAACTTGGCGATGCAATTTTGATGTTGCCGAAAAAACCGTCTGAAGTTGTCGGCAAAAACGAACAGTTTGACGGCAAACCGATTTTTTCATGGAATGGCAGTGTGATTTTGGATTGCGGGGTTCCGTCGTACCGCGAGTTCTTGCTTGAACAAGCGAAATTGCATATCGAAAAAATTCCTGCTTCGTCGGGGATTTGTATTGACCGGCTTGACTGGTTGCGATGCTACAATTTGAATGCGGATGACAATTTGAGTTGGTATGCGAACCGGCGCAGTCAATCGTTTCTTATGTCGTGGCGCCGGCTCATGGAGAAACTCGGACCGCTGATGCACGACGCCGGTAAGGTGATTTACGTGAATAATCACGATAAGCGGCTTGATGTTTTGAAATATGTTGACGGAATTTATGATGAGTTTACGTATTCGGGTGCGGCGTTGAATTTGACGGCGTTATTGACAATACGTAAAACGGCGTTGGGCTGGACCGGCGAGCCGGAGAATTTTCAACCGGATCAGGATTCTTATTTACAAAGTCATCTTTATCTGGGCGTTTTCCCAACCGCGCCTGTTCCCGGTAATGATCATACCTTGCGGCCTTCGCCGGAGATGGACAGATTGTATATTGATTACGGACGTCTTTTCGCGCTTCTTGCGGGTAAAAAATGGGTGTTGCAGGCGCATTGTATTGAAGTAAAAAATAACGTTACAAATGAAGCCGTTACACGCAACAATATTGCGGTCAATCTTTTTGAAACGCCGCAAGGTTATATTATTCCTGTTTGTTTTGCCAAAGGCGAGACGGAAGTAGTGATTCGCAATGTTCCCGAATTGACGAATGCAAAAGAGCTCAAAGCGGAAGCGTTTTATCCTGCCGAAGAAAATCCGGCGGAAATTTCTGTGCAAAAAGTCGGTAATGAAATTAAATTGCAAGTTCCTGTAAAAAGAAATTGCGCTATGGTAAAACTTACCGTAATTCAGCCAAATTGATTAGGATTTAAAAAACGGTAACCGTTCATATTCAAGAGAAATTTTTGTAACCGTTCGCGCAGAATTCAACGTTATATTTTCGGCAAGCTTCATTACCATGTTTGAATTATTGCAACGATCAAAATATTGGTATTTTTGTTCTGTTAGGGATAACATGTTGGTAGAAAACTCTAAAAATTAATTTTATTTCGATTCCAGTCGGCTGAAATCGATTAAAAATCGAATAGTAGTAGAGACGCAAGGCATTGCATCTCTACGTAAATATCCAATGAATTTTATAATCCATCAAAAAATAAAAAACGAAATTTCAAATCAAAAGAATATATTGTGATTAACATTGACCATATAAGCAAAGAGTATCGATTGGGAATGATCGGTTATGGAACATTGATGCATGATCTTCAATCGATGTGGATGCGTTGGCGCGGCAAAGAAGACCCGAATCAACGTCTCGACGCAAGCAATTCCTCTGGTTCCGGGCGATTTCTCGCACTGGATAACGTCTCCTTTCAAGTTCGATGCGGTGAAACGCTTGGGATTATCGGTGCAAACGGAGCAGGTAAATCGACATTGCTCAAAATTTTGTCGCGCATTACCGCACCAAGTAGCGGACGAATTATTTTCAGCGGACGAATTGCGTCGTTGCTGGAAGTTGGTACAGGATTCCATTTGGAATTGACCGGTCGGGAAAATATTTTTATGAACGGCGCGATTCTCGGAATGACTCGTCGTGAGATTCTTCGCAAGTTCGATCAAATTGTTGACTTTTCAGGAGTGGAACGGTTTCTGGATACGCCGGTTAAACGTTATTCATCGGGGATGTATGTTCGGTTGGCTTTTGCGGTTGCGACACATTTAGACGCAGAAATATTGTTGGTGGACGAAGTGTTGGCGGTTGGCGATACGGAATTTCAGAAAAAATGTCTTGGACGAATGCGCAACGCGACACAAAATGAAGGTCGAACCGTTTTATTTGTTTCCCATAATATGGAAGCGGTTCAACGGATTTGTAACAGAATTGTCTTGCTGGAACACGGTACAATGCAACTCGATACCGATCATGTTTCCGAAGCGATTAACCGTTATTCCGGTATGGTGTTACGTTCCGGCGAACCATATCAGTGGACCAACGAAACCGGACTTTATCGTGATCCTTTGTTCACTCCAATTCAAATCCGCTTAACAGACGCTCAACACAACACGTTGACCGAATTGATTCATCCCGACGACGACGTTTATGTGGAGATTGAAGGAACCATTGAACAACCTGATAGTAGTTTAGGAGTGGGATATGTTCTTTTTACGGAAGGCGGAGTTGCCTTGTTCACAACGTCGCAACACGATACGATTTCTGAAAAAGTTTCCAATCCCGTCACCGGATCGGTAACATTTATTTCAAAATTACCGACACATTGGTTACATACCGGCGTTTATACGTTATCACTTTACGTCCATCAATATCGGGTTCGCAACCTCATTGATCCGAGTGGACAAACGGTTCGCATCACGTTTCGGGTTGAAGGCGTGCCGGGGCATTCGCCGTATTGGGAACAACCGCGTTTAGGTTATTTCGCTCCGGTAATTCCCTGGACTGTTACAGAAGGTGGTTTCAAGTTGAGCTGAGGTAACGTCCCCCTGCCTTAATAACGTTTTTTTTTCAGTGGTCATTGCAAATTTTCGTACAAATTGGCAAACCGCTTGTTTCGTAAGTCTTTATAACTTTTAGTTTTGTGTAAAACACTTTGGGCGGTTTTCCCTTTTCTATGTTTACTTACTGTAAAAAACTATGTTAAAAACCTGTTTCAAAACCGGTCGTTTTTGGTAGGGAAGTGTCAGGAAGTGAACCTGCGTCAGTGAACGGGTCCGTGAACAAAACCTGACAATGACGGGTTTATTAGGGGGTTGTCACACCAGATTAGTGTCAATCAGTCTTCCGATTTTGTAATAGATTACGAAAGATTGCTTTTGACCAAGCGATCAATTCGCCGTCTTTTCGCGGCATGTAACGGTTTGGTTGAGTCATTGTTCTAGTTCCTTATTTAATAGGGTAAAAGGAAAAGGGGTTACTGTTTTATTGCCGTTTTTCATACAATACTGTCCGTACAACACTGTCCGTACAACACTTGTCCGAAAAGGAGCGGCAACAAACAACTTGACGTTGGCAACAAACAATTACCAACGTTAAACGAGCAGGAATAAACACTTGTTTTAA
>JAIRLW010000215.1 GCA_031259095.1 Planctomycetaceae bacterium
CTAAAACAAAATGTGGCAGCGGCAAAATCACCGGCAAGAACGGTGACCACGCAAAGTAATCATTTATTTGCTTCGCTAGTGGCGTATGTTAAATTGGAGAAATTAAAGTTCGCTCACAAACTAAATCATTTTGCACTCAAAGCGAAAATCTACTGGGCAGCTTCCAAAGCCGCATGGATCGAACTGAAGAAAATAAAAATCGCAAAAGGTGCGTAACATGAGTTAGTAAGAAAAATTAGGTTGAAAATAAGGTTATCTGTCCAATATTCATACGTATATTCAGACGTATAAAAATGGGACAATAAGGACTGTTGGGACAAAAGATAGGCAATACCCATTGCAAAGATAGGCAATACCCATTGCCATCCGCTCATAGGGACGCCGTCGGCTATCGCCGACGCGACCGTGGGCGAAAACCCTTTGGCAAAAGGTCACTACCTCTGGATTCTTTGTATATAAAAAATCCGTCTCTCCCAATAGTTACAAATATTTTTTTAGAAGTTGTCTTGCAGATTAATTTTTCTTCGTTTCTGTTTCTTTTGCGAATTGATTGCTTTATTTTCGAGACGTTTTCGGATAGAATTTTTAGTCGGACGGGTTGGAATACGTAATTTAGGCTCTTTTGCCGCTTGTTGAAGCATCTTACAAAGTTTTTCAAGACAATCCGTTTTGTTTTTTAACGCATCACGTGTTCGTTGGCTTGTAATAACAATTTCACCGTCATTTGTCCAGCAACGCGGAAAAAGTGTTCGAAACCGTAACACAACAGATTCCGACAAACTCTTTTCAGGATTCCATCGTAAAACCGCTTTGCTCGACACTTTGTTAACATTTTGCCCGCCCGGTCCAGAACTCCGAACATAAAAAAAACGTATCGCATCCATCGGAATACGAATATCCGTATTGATAATAAGATGTTGCTCTGGCATAAAATAATCAGGAATTTTTAGTATCTCACGAAAATGGAAATCGTTGTCGGATTGTTGTTTTCACTTCGTCAAGCCAGAGACGGCGTTCGTCCGGCGTACTCAGAATAATCGATTCAAAATTACGGCGTTCAAACGATTTAGAACCCAATAATCCGAACACAATGACCTTCCAAAAATTTTCAACCGGATCACCATACATCTTTACTTCAATATCACGCGGTGTGTTGGAAGTTGAAAAAATCTGAACGATTTTATCGCCGATATACGAAACCGGACCGTTCGGCGTAAAATTGTACACGGAGTTTTGCCGGAATACACGGTCAATCCATCCGCGCAAAATTGCCGGCGGACCGCCCCACCAGTTCGGATGTATAAAAATCAGTCCCTGCGACGCCCGAAGTTCCGCAAGATATTGCCGCAAAAACTCCGGTAATTCCGATTCGTCCAATTTTTCCTCATCCGTCGGTAACACCGGATCGAATTGTTCTTTGTACAAATCATGGAACAACACCTCATGCCCCAACTCCCGTAACGTTTGTACTGCGGTTTCCGCAAGAACGTGATTAAAACTGCCCGTTTTGGGATGACCAAGAATAACCAAAATTTTCATAAAAAACTCCTTTGTGTGATTGGGGGTTTGTGATTTTGTGATTTGTGGTTTGCGGCGCAAGCGGAATTTTTACTACAAAAATTGCAATCCGCTTGCGTCCCAAACCACAAATCCCACATCACAATGACTTAATGATTTCATCTAGGGATATTTTCGGCGACCAGCCGAGCAGTTCCTTTGCACGTTTGAGATCGGGAATACGTCGGCGCATATCGTCGAAACCGGGACCGTACGCATCTTCGTAGGAAAGATACACCATTGTCGATTGAGAACCGAGAATCGAAATAACTCGTTCTGCAAGTTTTCGAATACTGATTTCTTCGTTACTGCCAAGATTAACAACTTGACCAATTGCTTGCGGCGTATCGGGAAAACGGAGCAACGCATCGACAACATCCAAAACAGAACAGAAACAACGTTGTTGATGACCGTCGCCGTAAATTTCCAACGGTTGATTATGTTTTGCGGCGGCAACAAAACGCGGTAACACCATCCCGTATTGACCTGATTGACGTTGCCCGACGGTGTTGAACAACCGGACAAGGTACACCGGTAAACATGATTGATAATGATGAGCCAACACCAAAAATTCGTCAAGCATTTTGGCGGCGGCATAAGCCCAACGGCGTTTCGAAGTGGAACCCATGACCACATCGTTTTCTTCCTGAAACGGAACTGTTTCAGATTTACCGTAAACTTCACTGGTTGAAGTCAACAGGAGTGGACGGCGATAACGGGCACAAGATTCAACCAACGTATCGGTTGTCCGAACAATCCGTTGAACCGTTTCAACGGGACGTTCAATAATCAGTTTCACTCCGACCGCACTGGCAAGATGATACACAAAATCATGTTTCGGAACTTCCTGATCCATTAACCGTGAATCATCAACCGATGCAATAATTGCCCGAAAACGGTTGGCGCATGAACCTGATTCGAGTCCGGCGATATTTTCCCAACGTCCGGTCGAGAGGTCGTCTATCACCGTAACGCGATTTCCGGCGCGAAGTAACGCTTCGGTCAAATGGGAACCAATAAATCCGGCGCCGCCGGTAACAAGATAATTTCTCATGATTAAAATGGCAACTGTTTATGTACCTTATTTATATTGTTCATATTTTGTAATATTTTAATAAAGTTAGGCAGCGCGCAAAAATAACTTGATCAAATAGTACGAATATTAATAAAAATCAAACCTATAAAAGACACTGTTCTTGTAAAAGCAACAATCTTAGCCCTGAAAGGGCAACGGATATTGTATGTGTAAAATGGTCGATTATTTTTTATGGAGTTCATGCGAACAACAGCGTTATCATTCTTGCCGTCCTTCCAGGGTGTAAGGAAAACACTATTTCATGCTATAGTATTATTACAAAAAACAATGCCTATATTCAATGATGCACCTCTGATCAACTTAGTTTTGCGTGCTGCCTTAGTGTTTTGAATTCTATATAATTGCACTTTCCTAAAAGTACAGCTATCAAACTAAACGTTGTAATTTAAGCATTTTTTAATATTTTGCCTCTTTGTAACTATTCAGTAGAATTTTTATTTTGTGATCACCTTCATGATATTTTTCCTATGCCCTGAAAGGGCAATCTAAGCCAGCCCTACCCAACGGGTAGGGTTCAACGTCCCCACCACCGTTTCGCCCTGAAAGGGCAATAGAACCGTTTGATTCACAAGATATACTGCCCTTTCA
>JAIRLW010000228.1 GCA_031259095.1 Planctomycetaceae bacterium
CCTTTCATAAAAGGTGATTAATTGAAGTTTTGAAAATTTGTATTGTTGAACAATCATAAAATATTACAACTATTATAACAATAGCCGCCGAAATTTTATGACCCAAAACGAAATATCCATTTAAAAAAATTAGAATTTTGTTTTGACTGGATTTTTATTTCAACTTCTATCAATGTGTAAACATTGGGCGTTTCTTTTTTCATCTTTTTGAAAAGTTTTTTGTATTTCTTTGAAGGAGATGAAAAATGTGACCGCAATTCGTCGATAATTTCATCTAAAAGTTTCCGATAAGAATCATCCTGTTGGTTGATTAATTCTTCGCATTCTTTTATTTTTTCAAATAATATGTTCATATTATCATCATTAAACGAAATTGCATTACCTGTGTAAGACATAACTTTCTTCGACCGGCAATACTTAACGTTATCCGGCTGTGCACTAGCGCGACAACGGTAAACAGTATTGTCCCATCCTTCGGGTGATTCTAAAACTTTGCGTTTTGTTTGGTTCTGTAAATATTTAGCCTTCATATCCCATCCTTCGGGCGATTCCAAAACAGTATTCTGCAACTCCGGAATATCCGTCAGTTTTTCGTCACGCTCATTCACTGCAATAAACGCCGTATATTTCGAGTCTATTTGATATTCGACGGCAATTTCGACAATTCGTTCCTTGTAACCTTTATTATCTTCACCCCACCGATTACTGATATACTTTTCTGCACGGCGTATTTGTTCGGAAGCATAAATTTTGTCAAGCGGCAAATCCGAATGTTCCAACATGTTTTTAGAGATAACGAAAGAATAAATTTTGTTGTCGTCAGTTTTGCAGGTCAGTTCAAAATCGTCCACAATATCGTTTGTTTCAATTAAAATATCGTAGAACTCATGGTTAAAAAGCGCTTGTGATTTTTCAAATTTGTTGATTATTTTATTCGCCTTTTGATTCAACGTAATATTGAACAAATTGGCGGACAACACGCGGGCAAACTGGCGGACGATTATCTCTTTAATCAATTCGTCCTTTACAATAAATTCCGCTTTACCTCTACCGGCTTCCGCAATTTCCTGTAACCCTTTTTTATTGACCGACGAATCGATTCCAAAGATAAAAATAGAATTTTTGCCGATATTCTGCCGAACATATCCGGCAATTTCACCTTCATTTCCAACCGCACCATCCGTAAACAAAAAGAGAATCTTTTCGTTACTGAAATGCGGTATGACGGCTTGTAATGGCGCCAAAAGTTCGGTTCCGCCGTAAGATTGAAGCGATTGAACGAATTTTTTTACTTTTTCATAATTTTCGGCGTTGTATTCAACCAGTTTATCAGAGTAAGAGTGGTAACCATGATTAAATGATATGATGTTAAACTTATCACCCGCTTTAAGTTGTTTCAAACATTTGATGACTGCTTCCTTTGTCTGTTCCAGTTTAAACCCTTCCATAGAACCGGAAATATCAATCACAAATACATAATCTTTGGGTTTATGTTGTTTTTCAATCTCTTCAATATCAGGGAAAAACGAAAGATAAACCGTTTTGTTTCCGTTAGGCAATTCACGGTAATAACCCTTTGAAAATGTCTGCTCGACAAACCAAACATCCAACACAAAATCCTTGTTCAACTTGATATTTTTCGCGGTTACGATATTATTTTCGAGTTTTATGCTATGAGTTTTAGATTCGATGTCGTCGATTTTCAAGTCTTTATCGAAACCAATTGTCATATTACCGCGATATTCGATTTCGCCTTTGTTGTAACTCAGTTTATCGGTAACATCCGACTTGTATCGCGGCGGAACAAGAGTCGGAATGAGTATTCTTATTTGATTGTCAACGATTTCAAAATTATCAATGTAATTGATTTTTATTTTGACGATTTCTCCGACGGCGATTTTTCCGATATTCATTCTGAAGATATTGGATTCGTCGTTAGTCATCATGTAGGCGGAATTACCGTCGAGCATTGCTTTCTGGTATTCCTTTTTTGCTTCTTCCTTTTCTTTGACTTTACCTTTGATCATTTTTTTGCCGACAACAGCGGTAAAACCTGTTACGGTTGCTGTTGCGCTAATGGGAAATGTGTAAGTTACTTCCAACACGGCGTCAGTATTATTCGCATATTCCTGCTGAATACTGAATGTTGAAAATTTACCCAAAACGTTACCGGTTACGTCAATTTTCTGAAGACTTAACTTTTCAAAGTCTGTTTGCATAAAATCACCTTTTCCTAAAAAAGAGTTGTGATTGAGATGTGGAAATGTTATAACAACACAATGGCTAACTTTATATTGTGATTGAATTTTATATTTTGAAAATCAGGGACATAACATTTTTTTGTGAAAAAATGAATTGTTTAGTATTCACAATAATCATAAGTTTCAAATTTACTTTTTCTGACAATAAAAAATAAATCTTGTCAAAAATTTCTGTCAGACGATTCAACTTTTTTGTAATGAGGTTGACTGCCAAAAATTCCGAAATCGTTTTTTAAATTGTTCAATTTTAGTAATGTGCAGATACGGAAAAAATATATCCCTTACCAATAGTTAAACCGTATTTTCTTTGGCAAAGGTTTATTTTTACTGCGAAGTTGACAATACTTGCCGAGTTCCTTCAACACTCCTTCGCCATTGTTGAAAGACCACAACGCTTTATGAAACATCAATTGAGCGTGTTCGGTATCACCGATTTTGTCAAACAACATTGCCGCCATCTGATAAATCAAGCCCCACGGATGTCCAAACGGTAGAGTCTCTTCGTTGTTCTTAACAAACGTTACAATATCCCCTGCCTGTTGTTTTTGTTGTTCCGTGTTGCCGAAAACGTAAACCGTTTTCAATTTCAAAGCCAAAATGAAAGGCTCCTCAAACAAGTCGGTGTTTTGCGGCAAATGCTCGAACACTTCGCTTAACAACGATTGCGAATCATTAGGAAAATCACATGCCAAATGTCCAAGATAAACCCATTCCCGCTCAATATCATATTTCTTATTGAAACATTGCAGCGCACTGCGGAACATTTCTTCTGCGCGTTCGCGGTTGCCCTGAAACGCAAACACCTGACCGAGCGAACTGTACACCCAACCAATACGCTCCTTCGGCAAGTCCTCTACCTGACAACCGAACATTGCCGCAGTATTTTTTGCAAACTCCTCTTCCTTTTGACCGGTAGCAATTAATACTTGTCCCGCTTCGTCGTAGCGAAACATATCCATCAGATTGACTGCTCGTTTGCAACGAAAATCCGTGTAAAATTCCATTGCCCTTTCACTGCCGAGTGTTACTAATTGCGGTTCGAATTGCCGATAAGTTTCCCAATCTTCATCGCCTAATTCTGTGTTGCCGATGTGATCATGATAGGCCATGTCAATCTGTAATGTGTACAGAGCCGTTTGCAAATCATACTGTCCCGATTTTTCGTAAACGGTATCAAGTAACTGCCGCAATTGCAACCCCTTGTTTCGATAATGCGGGTGATTAACGTGTTGTAACGCCGTTTCATAAAGTTTATAAAACGGTTCTTTGTTCTGTTGAAAAAGAGTAACGAGTTGATCCATTATTTCGCCGCCCGCTGGTTTAATCGGATGTTCCGCAATCACAGACAACAGCGAGTTTCTACCGTTAGTATCAAGTTGCGACTTACAAATGGCGAGTGATTCGAGAGACGCGTCATAAGTCAAATTAGCAAGAATATTCAATAAACTACGAAAAGCAGGTTTACCCTTTCTCAACAATTCAGCGCCGAGTAAAATATCAGCAAGATACAGAGCCGGTGTTGATTTTTTATTTTCCTGATACGATAAATTTTCAATGTTGATAGAACCAAGACGGCGTTGTGATTTTTGCCAACGGTTGCGTAAAGCCATACGAAACATTCCTTGCAACTCTTCCTTACGGATAACAGAATAAACAACTTTTTTGGTCATATCTTTTCTATGCGGCAAGACCCGCCAACCATAAAATTTCGCAACAGACTCAACATCCGAATCCGCATCAAAAACAAAAGACCGTTCCGCAACATGCAGATGAATTACCGCATCACTTTCCAAACGCTCTGCTACTTTGCTATTGACGAAAATAATATGCTCGGCAAGCGACCATAACATTTGTAAATAACGGTTATCAAGTTCCCGTTCAGCAAGAAGTTCATTTCCGTTGTAAAAAACATCTTGGTCATATTGAATTTTTACGCCGTAGATTTCCACTCCGGATTGGTCTCGCCAATTCTTTAGCCGTTGGATCAGCGATTGTACGAAACGTCTTCCGTTGTCTTTCTCTCCTTCTGGTAGATTTTTCGCAAAAAGGTTGTGAAAGTGCAGGTCTTGAGGATATTTGCCGTTGAAAATTTCTAAGGATTTCAATAAAGCATCTTTTATACTGTTTTGAATTTCTTGGGTATATTCTCCGAATAGAACAACACCGCCAACAGTTTTGAGACGATTTTTTTTAGCCGACAGAAAATCGCCGCTCTCATCAATAAATAAATGTAATTCGTTAAATTTGTTGTCTGATTGTAAATTTGTCATAGTTATTTTTATGGAATTTTGAGGTTAAAAGATAGAAATGTTACGTTGGCACAAAATTTAACTTATATTGTAATCTGAATTTTTGTGAGAAAATAGGCAGCGGTAATCAGGAAACTGATTTTTTTCAGAATCCTGATTTTACCGCATCAGTACATAAGTTACTTAAATTGGCGATAGGCTTTTTTGCGGATTTTTCTCCGACATAGCCGCCTCCCAAAGTGCCGATCCAGTAACCAAAATTCTTTGTCATCAATTTTTCTTTTTGTTAAATGTTCAAAAGGTTTTAATCTTTCATAGTAGGTATAACGAAATAAAACGCTAAATCTGACAATAAAAATAAATTTTGCCAAAAAGTTTTACAAACGGCTACAACTATTTTTTGTTGAGACAACAACATTAGGCATAAAAACGGAAAATCTGACAGAAAAAAATTTTTCCGTTTTAATAGGGGCAACGATCAACCAGCA
>JAIRLW010000263.1 GCA_031259095.1 Planctomycetaceae bacterium
GCCAAAGGCCGTTCCGCCAAAACAGTGTTGCACACGGTTCAGCCGGAAGTGCAGGAACAACCCGAAACTCCGTTGCAAGACCGTTCCCGATTATCTTGGAAACTCGCCCGCCGCGCATGGATTACCACCGTCGAATTGGTTCCGCCGCGCGGTTACGATTTGACGGAAACAATTGAGAAAAGCCGGAAACTTTATCGTCATGGAATGGACGCCATTAACATTCCCGACGGTCCCAGAGCCAGTTCACGCATTTCACCGTTGGTGGTTGCCCAACGAATTCTGCAAGACGCTCATATCGAACCAATTTTACATTTCTGTTGCCGCGACCGTAATTTAATCGGAATGCAGGCGGATTTGCTGGGTTGTGCGTCTTTTGGAATCCGCAACCTGCTCTTTGTAACCGGCGATCCGCCCAAACTCGGCAGTTATCCCGACGCGACCGGCGTTTTTGACACTGATTCAATTGGTATGGCGGCAGTTCAACGCCGTTTGAATCGCGGAGTTGATCTTGGCGGACAGGCTCTCACTCCAACAAACGCCGTCATCGGCGTCGGACTCGACCCGACTTCCCTTGACCGGAAGCGTGAATTAGAACGTTTCCGCATGAAAATCGACGCGGGTGCGGAATTTGCAATTACCCAACCGGTGTTCGATCCGAATGCGCTGCTCTCATTTTTGGATGCGATTGGCGATTGTCCGATTCCAATTCTTGCGGGAATCTGGCCTTTGGCAAGTTATCGCAATGCGGAATTTATGCAAAACGAAGTTCCCGGCGTGATTGTGCCGGACGAAACTATGAACCGAATGCAAGCCGTTTCAAAACATTCAAAAGAAGATCAATTAGCGGTCGGCGTTGATATTGCCCGCGAAATGATTGAGGCAGTGCGTTACCGTGTTTGCGGCGTTCAGGTCAGCGCCCCCTTCGGACGTGTCGAAATCGCCCTCGCCGTGCTGGAATGACTGGAATGAGAGGAAAGGATTCGATAAGGGAGTAGATAAGGGAGTTAGGGATTAGGAAACAGAACTCCTGAACAAGAAAACAGAAGCCCTGAACGGTAGTGAAGGTAAATACAACACAGATTTCGGCAATCATAACATCGTTTTCAGAACAGACGACGAGACCTTCGCAGCAGACGACGAGACTTTCGTGGTGTACTACGAGACTTTCGTGGTGTACTACGAGACTTTCGTGGTGTACCACGAGACTTTCGTAGCAGACTACGAGACCTTCGTAGCAGACTACGAGACCTTCGTAGCAGACTACGAGACTTTCGTAGCAGACTACGAGACCTTCGTAGCAGACTACGAGACTTTCGTAGCAGACTACGGAACCTTCGGCGCACATGCCGGAACCTTCGGCGCATACGCCGGAAGTCCTGGCGCATACGCCGGAACCTTCGGCAACATCAACGTGTTTTTCATGATTCTTTAAAAACGGTAATATATTCGTGAAATTATTGTTTGAGGTTAAAAAAGTATTAGCCCCGAAAGGGCAATAGGATTTTTTACTGAATCGCCTGCCCCAACGGGATAGGCGATTCAGTAAAAAATCCTGACGCTCCTTTCGGGGCTAATGTGAAAAACAAAAAATCCGCTGAAATATTACCTGAGTTCTATTTTATCTTCACCGCGAAAGACACAAAATGTTCACGAAAGGATTGGAAAATAATTTTCGTGTCTGTTCATGTTTTTCGTAGTTGAAAATCATTATTAGAAATTCATACACAAAAATGCGGAGTCGTTAATAGAACTGTGTAAAGTAAAATAAGACAGGCTATGATGAAAAAAATATTGCAACAAAGTGTGTCGTGAGGAATGAGCGGAAAAAGAATTTTTTAGGAACTGGAAGACGCTGTTAATCGAATGATTTCCGCAACAATTTGTTCGGGTTCGACCATACGGCCGATTCCGGTTTCGCCGCAACTTAATCGTCCGGACGCGGGACCAATCATTAATGCACCGTCTTCAATGATTTGTCGGACATTGCGTTGAACGGATGGTTTATTCCACATGGCGGTGTTCATTGCCGGCGCAAAAAGTAATGTTCCTTTAAACGAAAGAATAAGTGTACTGAGTAAATCGTCGGCGATTCCGTGAGCGGCTTTGGCTAAAATATTGGCGGTTGCCGGAGCGATACAAAAAATCTCGGCTTCGCGTGCCGGTTCGATATGGGCGTGAATCCGGTCTGTATGAAAAACAGAAGTCTGTACCGGTCTTCCACTCAACGCTTCAAATGTTTTCGGCGCAACAAGTTCGGTTGCGGCGTTTGTCATCGCAACCGTTACGCCCAATCCTTGCTGCACCAAACGACTAACAACCGTCGCCGATTTATAAGCCGCAATCCCGCCGCTCACTCCAAATAAAATTTCTTTCATTATTGAAAAAAAGAAAAATGTTCCATTGGGTCTATTAATTTTATTTCGACTTCGGTCAATCAAAAAATGAGTCTTTAGAAGTTGCCATAATTATATTAATCAAAATACTCAACCGGCACGACTACCTCTGGATTATTCACGTTTTTTATTTTTTGCCGGAGTTAGAATAAGCGTCAACGGCATGTTACGTTCGGGAATGCGTTCCGTAAAACACGCGAAAAGCAATTCCGCATTGTCCGCACTGCTCTTAATCGGAACATCAAGAATCGCACCAACAAAATTAGAAAGTCCAAATAATTCACCGCTCTCATCGGCAATATAATGGTTTCCGCCCGATTCGTCTTTATATTGCCTACTTCCGGTAAAAACCCAATGGGTTGACATTGCTTTCTTGGAATCTTCCTTACTATTTCCGGCGTCCCAAACCCATTCTTGAGCAAATACCTCTTTGCGATGACCGTCCGAATCATTCCAACGAATTACAATTTCAATTTCATCACCGCTTGGCGGTATAAACTGCGGCGTTTGCTGAACCGGTTTGCCCGGCTCCGCTCCAACCGCAAGAAGTGCCGCGTGAATCAAAAACGGTTTAACTCGAACAGAAATAATTGATTCGTGTTCCTTCGTTCCAATACGGCAAGCCAAAAGTTCCAAAAATCCTTCCCGTAACGCAATTCGACCAAGAATCACCACACTGCGGCCATCCGGCGTAATCCAAATCCGGTCTTTCGGATCCAACGGAATCAATTTGTCCGGCTCGTCAACCAATGGAATCCGTTGTTGTTCTTCCGCAATTGCGGCTTGTTCTTTCGCTTCTTCTTCCGCAAGAATTTTCTCATATTCCAGTTGCGCGTCTTCCCTGCTCATATTTTCACGACCGGATTCTGAAACATTTCCAACAGCAGCCGCCAACGAATCTGTTTGAGTTGTTACAGTATCTTTGTCTGACGGCAGGGAAGAGGTTGGTTCATATTTCGATAATTTATTCTCTGATAATTGAACGTTTTCTTCAAATGTTGAAACAGATTGTGATTTCTGTTTTTCATGTAACGGTAACGCCGCTAGTACCAACGTCAACGGACACATCATGAAAAGCCAAACCGCAAAATACCAGAGTTGACCTTTTTTTAACCAATCCAGCAGCCAGACCAACGCGGCAATTCCCACCGCACAACTTACCAACATTCCAATCAATAATAAATGTACAGCAGGCGAATCGGGATCGGTGTTTGGTTTGAGAAGTCCTTTGAGTTCGAGAATTCCGCCGCCGCCGATGACCGGAATAGCAAGAAGAAACGAAAAAACCGCTGCTTCATCACGCCGCAATTTACGGAACAAACCGGCAACAATTGTCGAGCCGGAACGTGAAAGACCGGGCAAAATCGCAACCGCCTGCACCATTCCAATCACCAACGCATCAAACCAAGTCATTGCCGAACAAGTTTTTTCACCGTCAATATTTCGCGACCGAATCAGAAAGATTCCTGTTACCGCAAAACAGATTGAAATAATGTACAAATTCGTTTCAATCCAAGGAACAAATTCTTTCACCAAAAGACCAACCACAACAGCCGGAAGTGTACCGATAATCAAAAGCGGAATCAACCGAAAATCTTTTTTGAATAAATCAATAACACGCTGCCGGAAAACAATCAGAACTGCAATCAATGTTCCAAAATGTAACAAGATTTCCAGTTTAATAAAATCCGTTTCACTTCCGGTCAACGGTTGCCCGAACCGTTTGAACAGATGTTCGGTAACCGCCAGATGCCCCGAAGAACTAATCGGCAAAAATTCGCCAATCCCCTGAACAATAGAAATAATCAAAATTTCAAGCAACTCAATCAATGGTTATCAGGATAAAAATCCCGCCTCGTTTCATT
>JAIRLW010000376.1 GCA_031259095.1 Planctomycetaceae bacterium
TACAGATAATGACATATTGCGTTTCCTTGATAAAAAGAGTAAACTTAAAACCTTGTTTTTCTTAATTTGTTTAATATCAATTCGTTTTGATGTTCGGCTCAATTGAAAACTTTAACCCAACCCTAAAATTCAATGATGTACAAAAAATTATTTTTTCTTATTGTATTGTTTTTCGCCGGAACAATGACAGTGAATGCTCAGGTTACACTGACCCATCAGGCGTGGTATGAAAATACGTTTGGCGATTTGCGGAATATTGTCAGAGCCAACCGTGATCTCAATCTCTTAACCTTTCCCAACGCACGGCTGGAGAAAGCAAACGATGTTGGGAACGCTCCGTTTTTAACTGACGGTGAAGTCGGAGATTACGGCGGTGAAGGACGTGTCAGTATCAACGGTAACCCTTCGACGCTCGTTTATTATCTTGGTAAACCGCAATCCATCAAGGAAATTTTGCTTTACTCCGGTAATATTGATAACCGCTCCAATCAAGATTTTGAAATCCGTTTGGCAAACAACGAAGCCAATCCCGGAAAATTGCCGAATTTTCCCAAAGAACCCACTTACACGTCCGGCGATAAAATTCTCGGTACCAATTACGGCGGTTTTTTGAGCCGGTTTGCCGACACTTCCGGTAAACCGGTTACAGGCAATAAAAAATACGATTGGATCGAATTTAAAATCTGGCGAACTTATCCGTCCAAAGCAGGAGATCCCGCAAAAAAAGGAAGCAAAGCCAATAGTTGGGCATCGTTTCTCGAATTGCAACTTCTTGCCGATCCCGAAGATCCGTCGTTGTTTGCCTCCGAACAGGAACGCAAAAATTGGCTCGACGCTAGGGAACGGGAACGTTTTCGAAAAACATTGATTGATACAATTGGCGAAGATGTTTTGCTCGCAGCAGAAAATCCCGAACCAATTAAACGGGCAATTGATGATCTTTCCAAAAAATTTCCCGATCAATATGACGGAAAACGTTTTACACAATTGTACGAAAAATATACCGCCCAATTGTCCGGCGTACTGAAAAATGTTACCCAAAAAACTCCTGAAGAACGAGAAAAAATAGTTGCTTTATTGAAGGAATTTAGCGAATTTCGGAAAACAGCGTTGCTTGCCAATCCATTGATGAAATTTGACAAATTATTGTTTCGCCGTGCTAAGAACGCCGGATTAACCGCCAACTGGATTTCCAACGCCGCACGAGGAAAAGGCAATTACGACAATGCGTTGGCAATTGTCGATCCGCAAAATCCGCAAGGCGAAGCCAAAACAATTATCGAAAATCCAAACGGTTCGTTTGTCGGCGACATCAATTTACATTGGGACGCCGACAAAATTCTTGTTACCGCTCTTGCCAAAGATAAAACATGGCAGATTTTTGAACTGAAACTTGATGATTCCAATAACTCTGCGGAATCGGTAAAACTGCGTCAGGTTACGCCGTCGATTGGAAAGGATGTTGATAATGTCGAAGGCTGTTACGTTCCCGACGGTTCCACGATTTTCATCTCAACCGCCAACATGATGGGTGTTCCGTGCATCGACGGAAGTTCTCCGGTCGGAAATATTTACCGGTTGGAAACCGACGGCAAAACAATACGGCAATTAACATTTGAACAAGATCAGGATTGGTGTCCGGTGTTGTTGCCGAATGGTCGGATTTTGTATTTGCGTTGGGAATATATTGATACCCCTCATTATTTCACCCGACTTCTGTTTCACATGAATCCTGACGGGACAAATCAAGTTGAATTTTACGGCAGCAATTCGTTTTGGCCCAACAGTATGTTTTACGCCCGACCAATTCCGGGTAGTTCCACGAAATTTGCGGCGATTGTCTCCGGTCATCACGGAACCGCCAGAGCCGGAGAACTGGTTGTTTTTGATATTATGAAAGGACGGCAGGAAGCCGACGGAGCCATTCAACAAATTCCGGGTTACGGAAAACCGGTGCAACCGATTATTAAGGATCAACTCGTTGATGGTTCATGGCCTAAATTTTTGTTTCCGGCTCCGTTGGACGAAAACTATTTTATTGTTTCCGCAAGGTTGACGCCGAATTCGCCGTGGGCGTTGTATCTTGTGGACACTTTCGACAATATGTTGAAAATCCGCGAAGAACCGGGTTACGGACTTTACGAACCAACGCCGATTATCAAACGTCCGCAACCGCCGGTTCAGCCGAATCGGGTTGATCGGTCATCGAAAGAATCCAACGTTTTTGTTACCGACGTTTATTTCGGCAACGGTCTCAAAGACGTTCCGAAAGGAACGGTCAAAAAGTTCCGTATTTTTTCGTACAATTATGGTTATCGCGGAATCGGTTCTCACTCTTATTTTGGAATGGAAAGTTGTTGGGATGCGCGCCGGATACTTGGCGAAGTTCCGGTTTACGAAGACGGAAGCGCATCGTTTGTGATTCCGTCGAACACGCCGCTGGCGATTCAACCGTTAGACGAAAAAGGGCGGGCGTTGCAACTGATGCGGACATGGTTTGTCGGAATGCCGGGCGAAAACCAATCGTGTACCGGTTGTCATGAATCGCAAAATATTGTAACTCCCAATAAACGTACAACGGCAATGGGCAAAGCCCCGACGCCGATTACGCCGTTTTTTGGAGCGGAACGTCCGTTTTCGTTCAAATATGAGGTTCAACCGGTTCTGGATCGATATTGTGTTGGTTGCCATGACGGTTCGGAAGAGAAAAAAGATCGTCCGAATTTTGCCGACAAATCATCGGGTCATGGCGGTTTTTCCAAATCATACCATGCGTTGCATCCATACGTTCGTCGTCCGGGACCGGAAGGCGATTATCATCTTCTCCAACCGTTGGAGTTTCACGCTTCATCCAGTGAGTTGTTCCAAATATTGGAAAAAGGACATCACGGTGTTGAAGTCGATTCGGATTCCATGCGACGACTTTATGCGTGGGCGGATTTAAATGTTCCGTATTATGGAACGTGGATTGAAATTGCCAACAGACTGAATCGGAAACAGATTGCCGATGTTGCGGCTCGCGCAACGGAATTACGGTCGTTGTACGCCGATATTGATCTCAACCCGGAAGCGGATCCGTATGCGGGAATTGAGTTACCGGAAAAGATTGAGTTTGTCAAGCCGAAAAAAATTGAGTTGGACTACACCGCTCCGGCAATTCCGAATTGGCCCTTTGACGCTCAAACGGCAAAGAATAAACAAACGAAGCCGAATCAAACGGTTAAAATTGCGGACGATATTGCTCTCGAATTGGCTTGGATTCCTGCCGGAAAATTTGTAAAAGGCGATGACGGCGGGTTTGCTGATGAATTACCGCGAAGTGTTGCGGAAATTCGTCAACCGTTTTGGATGATGACGACGGAAGTTACGAACCGGCTTTACAACCAATTTGATCCGCAACATGACAGCCGGTTTATTGACCAATGGGGCAAGGACCTTTCGCGCCCCGGTTATCCGGCGAACAAACCGGAACAACCGGTGATTCGGATTAACTGGAACAAGACGTTGGAATTTTGTCGTTGGCTGAGTCAAAAGACGGGCAAGAAGTTCCGGTTGCCGACGGAGTTGGAATGGGAATGGGCGTGCCGTGCCGGAACCGCAACACCAATGTGGTACGGCGATCTGAAAACCGATTTCGGTAAACTGGAAAATCTTGCCGATATGCAGACGAAAAAATTTGTGGTGCGCGGGAACCCGCAGACTGCGCCGGACGTGGAGGCATTTATTCCGCGAGCGGAAGGAATTGACGACGGCAATATGATTCAGCAGGAAGTTGGACAATATCAGGCGAATCCGTGGGGGTTGTATGATA
>JAIRLW010000406.1 GCA_031259095.1 Planctomycetaceae bacterium
CTGTTTTGGAACGTTACCTGCTCGAAAAAGAATCGTATGAAAAGGCGAAAAATGAAAATCAGGAATATTCGACTTTGTATTGGTTTCCTCAAACCGGACAAAAAACACCCAAGCACGGACAATATCGTACCGATATGATACCGCAATATGTGATCGGACGGCAGGGAATCGGTTTGGCATTGAAAATGAAAGATGAACCGTCTTTTGATAGGCGTTCTGGAAAACATAACCGTATCAAATTGAAAAACCCGATACCCGACGCATGGCTTTCACCGTATGAATTGCCGGTCATAACGTTTCTTGCCGCAAATGGAAAAGCCCAAGCCGTTGAAAAGGTTATCGAAGATTTTTGTACAAACTGGGATGAATTACGTCAAGCAATCGCCGACGGAAAAAATATTACAAAAAATGATGTTGCGGCGGTTTATCATCTTTGTTTTGACGATTTGCCGGACAACATCCGGCAATACATCGGCACGGGCAAGGTGAAAATTTCTTCAGCCATTCAGACAGCCAAAGAAACAACAGCAGCATTGAACAAGATGATTGCTGGCATGCAGCGAAAACTCGATAACTTCCATAAAGAACAAGACATAATTTATAAACAAGGCGGATTCAAACAAGGCAAAAAATCGAAACAACCCCGATTCAAAGCGGGAAGTATGGCGTTGTTTATTGCCCGTGACGTAATCAAGTTACAAAAACCGGACGAAAACGACAATACCGATCACAAAGGTAAAATCACGTCCGCCGACTTCCAGATTCTGCAACAATCGCTTGCCCTTTTTGATTGCCGCAAGGATTCGCTCAAACGGATTTTCGACCGAGCCGGTTTGACGAAAAATCCGGCATTTGTCGAGAAAATTTTTGCAAGCAATATGACATCTATTGACCGTTTCTATGAAAATTATCTTAAAGGCAAAATTGGTTTTCTTAATGAATATCTAAAAAATCCGCAAGACTGTTATATTTTGCGTCGCCGTTTTGCCCGCAACAAAAAGAAAGGTGAAGTTGGTTACATCACGAAATGGGCAAAAGCACGAGCGGAAAATACCGATCCTATTAACTTGCCGCGTGGTTTGTTTACTGGAATTTTGACGGATTTGGTCAAAGAAAAATTCCCCGAACAATTTAATGCTCTGCCGGTTCGTGAGCGTCTGGATAACGGCAAAAAATTTATATTGCCGCACAACACAACATTTTTGATTCAAAAATTTCTCGAATGGAACGGTGATGGTTCGCAATGGTTCTACTCTATTGAACGAGATGCAATGAGCGAAACACTTAAACATCTGACGAATTTTCTAACGCTGGAAAAACACAATCAGATCAGCGGAATTGACGCCGAACAACAGGATAAACTTTACAAACAATGGTTTGCGGAACCCAATTTGACAACATTGTTTGCGATTGATCATGCATTGCCGTTAAAAGCAAAAACACAGGAAACGGTTGATTCTACTCAACTGCGAATTCAGGCAATTAACGAACAGTTACAGAATCCGGCAACTCCGCGGTTCAAACAAGAAAACTTACGCATGGAATTAACTGAATTGTGTAAACGTAAACCGGCAAAAAAGGAAAAACCGAAACAGCTTAACGTAGAAGATGCGGATAAATTTAATTATATCTTCTCTGCCCTTACCGCTATTGAGGCAACATTGCGGCATAACCGGATGCAAGACATTGTTCTGTTTGATGCAATGCGGGAGTTGCTTGAGATGATGACGGTTGAAGGTATTTATTTGAAAGATATTGATACGCCGAAAAAATTCCTGTTAAGTGAAAGGGATCAGTTGTTGTCGTGGAAGTGGAAACGTTACACAATTACCGGCAAAATGAAACCGAAAAATTTTGGTAACTTTCGGCGTGTTATTAATGATCCGCGGCTGTTGTCTTTGTTGCAAAATTTAGAAGCGGTATCGAATAAGTGTGAATTTGATTACGATAATATTGAAAAAGAATTTGACGATTATGGTCGCGGTCGGCTTGAGGTTTTCAAAAAGATTCACAAACTTGAAAATGCGGTTATTGGGAAATACGGTTTGAAGCCTCCGATTAAGGGAAAAGCGAAAGGGTTCATCAGTTTTGTGAAAGTTGTAGAATTTTTGCCGGTTACTGATGCGGAAAAGCGTGTGTTGTTGGTGTATCGAAATGCTTTTGCGCATCACAAATATCCTGATTTTACTTACATATCGGAAAAAAATGAATCGGCGGAAAGTCTTGCGGAGGGAGAAAAACGTTTTGCCGAAGAGCGGAAAGCGGTATTTTCCTGTAACTTGCAGCATACTTCATTGACGAAACATATTATCAGTTGTTTAGTTACGGTATTTGATAAAGCACTTGTTGCGGTGCAATGATGGATGCAAGTGGTGAGTGTGTGAATATGCGGAGGTTAAGTCTGTCTAAAAGCCGAAAAAACGGCAGAAAGAAATGTCAAAAATGAGTAAAATTTCTCGCTTTTTTTCAAAGAACTTGAACTTAACTCATTTTATGAACATGATTTACAAATCTGATGTTTCAGAACTTCCCGACTTTTAGGGAGGATTGGAACAACGGGTTGGTTACTGTTTTCTTGTGTCATAGTTTCAGAACTTCCCGACTTTTAGGGAGGATTGGAACACACACTCGACGTACCC
>JAIRLW010000463.1 GCA_031259095.1 Planctomycetaceae bacterium
TCACGTTATGTCCACGACATCAAATATAACGAATTTTACAGATTATCCTGATCCGCGCGGTTATTTTGGCAACTACGGCGGAATTTATGTCGGTGAAACATTGATGACGCCGCTGATCGAATTGAAAACTGCTGCAAAAGATGCTTTTCAGGATAAAAATTTCTGGATTGAATATCATGAATTGTTGCGTCATTATGTCGGACGCGAAACGCCATGTTATTTTGCAAAACGATTAAGCGAACATTTGAATAACAATAATAACAACTGCAACAGCAACAATAACGACAATCGAAAAAATGTTGCAAAAAATCCTGCTAATAATTTTGCAACAAAGATATGGTTTAAACGTGAAGACTTAAATCATACCGGCGCACACAAAATTAATAATACAATTGGTCAAGCTCTTTTGGCGCGTCGAATGGGAAAAACGCGATTGATTGCGGAAACCGGAGCGGGTCAACATGGAGTTGCAACAGCAACGGTTGCGGCGTTGTTTGGTTTTCGGTGCCGTGTTTTTATGGGGCGTGAAGACATTCGACGGCAGCAACCGAATGTTCAACGCATGGAATTACTTGGAGCGGAAGTCGTTTCAGTTGAATCAGGAACTGCAACTCTCAAGGACGCGATGAATGAGACGTTACGATATTGGAGTGAGGTTGTTGATGATACGTTTTATGTTGTGGGAACGGTTGCTGGACCTGATCCGTATCCTTGGATGGTTCGGGAGTTTCAAAAGGTTATTGGCGAGGAGTCGCGTCGGCAAATGCTTGAGATAGCGGGACGATTACCGGATTGTGTTGTTGCGGCGGTTGGCGGCGGCAGCAATGCAATGGGAATTTTTTATCCGTTTTTGAATGACCAATCTGTTGAGTTGGTTGGGGTTGAGGCGGCGGGTAAGGGATTGTCAACTGGCGAACATGCGGCATCGATTAATGCTGGTACGATTGGGGTGTTGCATGGGGCGAAGTCGATGTTGTTACAAGATAAACATGGTCAAATTCATGAAGCGTATTCTATTTCAGCCGGTTTGGATTATCCCGGGGTTGGTCCTGAACATGCTTTCTTGCATGATATTGGTCGAGTTCGTTATGAAACGATCACTGATAACGAAGCACTCGAGGCGTTTCAAATTCTTTGCAAGTTTGAAGGAATTATTCCGGCGTTGGAGAGTTCTCATGCATTGGCGCAAGCGTTCAAAGAAACAAAAAAATTCCGCACAATATTAGTCTGCCTTTCCGGTCGAGGAGATAAAGATTTACAACATGTCCGCGAAGTGTTACAAAACAAAAATATTACAAGGTAAAAGACCGTTGATATATTCATTACAAATTTATATTAAAAAATGACCAATAAAGAAATCGCTTATCGGCAAATTGCCGGACTGGTTGAAAAATTTTTGTCTCAAATTGAGAGTTACGAAAACGACGGCTATAATGAAACGCAAACACGGCGCGATTTTATTGATCCGTTTTTCAAAGCGTTTGGTTGGGATATTGATAATGAGCAGGGTTATTCTGAAGTGTATCGGGAGGTTGTTCACGAAGCCAGAGCGCCGATTGAAGGCGCCGTGAAATCGCCGGATTACGCATTCCGAATCGGCGGAGAGAAAAATGTACTGTTTTTTGTCGAAGCCAAAAAGCCGAGTGTACATTTATTCAAAGCCGGAGAACCAGCCTATCAACTTCGCCGTTACGCATGGAATTCCGGTCTGGCGGTCAGCATTTTGACGAATTTCAAAGAATTTGCCGTTTATGATTGTTTGCAACCTCCTGATTTTTACGACGATCCGCGAGTCGCCAGAGCCGAATATTTAACGTATCAAAATTATGTCGGTACGAAAACAGGATTGATCGATCACGATAATCGTTTCGATTTTCTATGGGAGACGTTCGGCAGACAGAATATTCCGCGCGGCGGATTGGACAAGTATCTTCAAAGTGATCAATTTAAAAAAGGCTTTGAAACAGTTGATCAACATTTTCTCAGTTTACTCGAAGATTGGCGGCAAAAACTGGCACACGTAATTTATCGTTATAATAAATCAATTACAGAAAAGGAAATTAATTTTGTTGTTCAGCAGATTATTGATCGTTTGGTTTTTCTCCGTATTGCCGAAGAGCGGGGAATTGAACCTTACGGCAATGTCAAAAAAGTTACGGAAACATCGGAATTGGACGCCTGTTATAAAAAACTTTTTACCTTGTTTGAACGTGCTGATGAAAAATATAATTCCGGTTTATTTGATTTAGCGAATGATAATATTAGTGACAAAATAACGGTAAAAAATAATATTATTAAAGAAATTGTACGTGATTTATATTATCCGAGTCCTTACGATTTTTCAACAATACCGGTTGAGATATTAGGCAGCGCTTACGAGCGTTTTCTCGGCAAGGTGATTCGTTTGACGTCGAATAACGTACCGAATATAGAAGCCAAACCGGAAATCCGCAAAGCCGGAGGCGTGTATTACACGCCGCATTATATTGTCGATTATATTGTACAAAATACTGTAGGAAAACTTGTTGATCATAAAACGCCGAAAGAGGTTGCGAAAATTAAGATCGTCGATCCTGCGTGCGGCAGTGGAAGTTTTTTATTAGGAGCCTATCGGTTTTTGCTTGATTGGCATCGCGACTATTATCAAAAACACTGCAAACCTTCCAAAGGACGCAAAACCGATCCGTTGACTCCAGACGGTCAATTGACGGCGTCAGAAAAAAAACAGATTTTATGCAACAATATTTTCGGCGTTGATATTGACGTCAATGCGGTTGAGATTACGAAATTGAGTTTGTTGCTGAAATGTATGGAAGGCGAGACGAAAACAAGTATTGCGTCAACAGTTCGATTGTTTCACGAAAAAGTGTTACCGAATATTGACGGAAATATCCGCAACGGAAACAGCCTTATTGATACGGATTATTATGATAAAAATTTTGATACGGTTGACGAAGATAGTATCAAACCTTTTAACTGGCAACGCGCTTTTCCTGCCGCATTCGATCAAGGCGGTTTCGACGCCGTCATCGGAAATCCGCCTTACAGGACATTGTTGTTGGGTAAAAAACAAAAATCACAAAATAAAAATTTATTACAATATTATCAATCACATTATCCGGCAGCCTTTGAGTATAAAGTCAATTTATTTGCCCTTTTCATTGAACGGAGTATCAATTTATTAAATACAAATGGATTTCATTCATTTATCGTTCCGAATACATTTTATTATACGCCGTCATTTAAACAGATCAGAAATTTGTTACTCTCCAACGGCAATTTTGATTCTGTCGTCAATTTACGTTATAAAGTATTTCTGCAAACCGAACTTGGAGGAAGCGGCATATTTGTTTTTTCAAAAAACCGAAACAAACAGATATCGAAAATAATTACTGTTCAAGATTTTAAATCTTTTGAAACTCCGGAGATTCAAAAAGTTACAAAAAATGATTTTCTGACAAATGAAAATCATAACTTGATTCCAGAAGCAGATACTTCAGCGATTATCAGCAAGATATTTCATCAAAACGGAATCGAAAAACTTGGAGACGTAACAAAAATATATCAAGGTATTATTACAGGCAACAATAAAATATACTTATCGGACAAACCAAAAAATTCGTTATGGAAACCGATATTAAAAGGAAAAGATATAAACCGTTATTACGCACTCGCTCCGAACACGTTTATTTATTATAGGCCGAAGGAGTTATGGAGTAATACCGATGAAAAAATGTTTCGTACAAACGAGAAAATCATAAGCCGTCAAACAAGTGATAAATTAATCGCAGCGATTGATCGTAACGGATATTTTTCTCTTGACAGTACCCATGTTATTCATTTACGTACCAACAAAATTTGTATCGAATATTTGTTAGGCTTATTTAACAGTAAACTGCTCAGTTTTTTATATCAAAGCAATGTACAAGAGAAAGGACGTGTTTTTGCACAGGTTAAAATAGTTAATTTGAAACCGCTCCCGATCAAAATGATCAATTTTGAAACTGTCGAAAAAGAACAATATAAACAGATCGTCCGGTTAGTAACACAACTAATAAACTTGTACACTGAAAAACAAAAAATGTTATTACCAACACGATTAAATTTAATCGAGGATAAAATCGCTTACTGTGAAGATAAAATTAACGAAATCGTTTATCAACTTTATGATTTAACTGAAGCAGAAATTAAAATCATTGAAGGAAAATAAA
>JAIRLW010000491.1 GCA_031259095.1 Planctomycetaceae bacterium
TTAAGAGAACGTTTCGATTACACCGAATGGCAAAAAGAATATTTCAAGGATATTCAACTAGAAGATTTTATGGAAGAAGCCGCACGTTACGATAAAGAACATCCGTTCACAAAAAAACAGAATCAAACTACCAATACAAAAGAAAAGTTAAAAAAACTCTAAAATTTTACAAAAACATTAGCAATGAATAAAACATTAACTCGAAATAAAGAATTGCCGACGTTTTTTGGTAACGTTCAATCAAAAGGGAAACGTTTACATTCGGCTTTTGAAAACAACATAAAACCAAAATTATTTTACCAACACGAAAACGGTCAACTTTGGCAAGGCGATTGTATTGAATGGCTCAAAATGTTGTCCAATGAAAGTGTTGACTTAATTTTTGCTGATCCGCCCTACAACATCAAAAAAACTAATTGGGACTCTTTTGAAAATCAAGAGGAATACATCAAGTTTTCAATGCGATGGATTGAACAAGCGTCAAGAGTTTTAAAACCGTCCGGTACACTTTTTGTTTGCGGTTTTTCTGAAATACTCGCCGACATAAAACATCCTGCATCACGTTTTTTCAACTCGTGCCGTTGGATCGTTTGGCATTACAAAAATAAGGCTAATTTAGGTAAAGATTGGGGACGAAGCCACGAAAGTATTTTGCATTTTCGTAAAACAAAAAATTTTACGTTCAATATTGATGATGTTCGTATTCCCTACGGAGAACATACATTGAAATATCCCAATCATCCGCAAGCGAAAACAAGTCAATACAGTAACGGGAAAAAAGATGATCATCTATGGGAGCCGAATCCTCTTGGCGCAAAACCCAAAGATGTTATTGAGATTCCGACAACCTGTAACGGAATGTACGAAAAAACGCCGCACCCAACCCAAAAACCCGAAGAACTTTTACGCAAACTGATACTTGCCTCCTCCAATATCGGTAACACAATCATTGACCCTTTCTGCGGTTCAGGAACAACAGCCGTGTGCGCCGAACAACTTCAACGAAAATGGAAAGCATGTGATTTGTCACAGGAATATCTTGATTGGACAATCAACCGTATCGAACTCGTTGAAGAATGTGATATTGAAACATGGATTAAATACGATTTTGACAACATGAAAAGAAGATATTCAATACGAGGAAACTAAAACAACTTATCAATAAAAGCAAAGACAAAAATAATTTCGCTGATATTAACGCATACATCAGTTTTTGTGATGAATACCTAAAATATATCACCGATAATTTGCAGGCAACTATTGTTTCGCAAAACGAAAATCATTACCACTTTTTTCAGTACAACAAGGAAGGAAATTACCAAATTACAAGACCAATCAATTCGAATTTGATGTACAACAATGAAAGTTTCAAAAATACATCAAAGGAATTTCTTGAAATTTTACGCAACATTAAAACCGTTGACAAAAACGATAAATCTATCAGAGAAATCCTAAACAACACAACATACACAATTCAACAAACAATCGGCGCTGCATTGGATGGACTGCCAGCAGGATATTCCAATACGGCACGAAAACTAAATGGAGATTTGTTTGAACATTTTATTCGTTTAATTATTCGTGAAACAGGCGTCAATTGTACGTCAGGAACCGTTCAAGTTCCTGTTATCATAAATGAAAATGTAGAATTTTATATGAATTATCAGCATGATTTTATTGTCAAAAATGATAACGTAATCAAATTGATTGGTTCGATTAAAACTTCAAGTAAAGACCGCATTGATAAGATTTTTATCGATAAATTTCTTTATAATAAATTAACGGAAACGGTAATTCCGCATGTTGCCATTTTCCTTAATGACGTTCAGAGAAAAAATATAAAACAAGAAAACAAATACGGCGTCAATTCAACGTTTTTACCAGGACATTTCAAAGGATATACCATAAAACTCAATCCGCTAGACGGCGTTTATTATTGTGACATTCGCCCAAACATGCAAACCGAAAATATTTTAAAAGATTACATAAAAACATTTGACAATCTTTTAATTGAAGACATCTGGAAATTTACGTAAACACATACCAGCATCATTTTTTTGAAATACAAATTTTGAAATACAAACCATACGAAAAAAGTTAAAACAAAAATTTTGTTTATTTTGTTTTTTCGTCTATTTTGTAATTTCACAACAAACCAACCAACCATAACAACAATTTCAAACCCTTTTTAAAAAATTTGTAATATATCAGTGGAATATTTATTACACGTATGAATATTGGACAAACAACCTCATTGACGCCTAATTTTTCTTACTAAACGATTTACCAAAAAACCTCAGTAGCAAAATGATTCCCCCCACAACCAACCTTATTACCTCATTATTTGTTTACGTTTTTAATGAGGTAATGAGGTTTGTAGAGACGCAATGCATTGCGTCTCTACTGAGGTTGTTTTGTTAGGAAAAAATTAGGTTGAAAATGAGGTTTGCGGAAACTGTTAAAATACGTTTTGGAAAATTACACTAATAGATTATTTTACTTTTTTGGTGAAATTCAACTAGGTTTTTGTACTATATTTTGTGTCCCTCATAAAGCGAAGTAAACCTTACCGTTAAGTATTGTATCATAAAATACACTATTAACTATTAACTACTAACTATTAACTAAAAACATGTCGATTGTTTATGCGAAAACGTGGTTTCAGCAAAAGGCGTTTCTTGATTTTCCTCAAAAAATGTACAAAAACGATCCGTATTGGATTCCTCAACTTCGTATCGAACAAAATGGGCTTGCCGGTTTCAAATTTTTCGGGCATCAAGACCCATTTTATGAACATAACGAATGTCAGGCGTTTCTTGCAATAGATAGTAAAAATGTTTTAGGACGAATTTGTGCAATTTTGAATCGCGGACATCTTGAACGTTATCACGATGGTGTTGGTTTTTTCGGGTTCTTTGATTGTGTTGAGGATGTCAGTGTTGCGGGCGAACTCTTTGACGCCGCTGCAAATTGGCTTCAGGAACGAAATTGTACCGTTATTCGCGGTCCCGTGAATCCGTCGCTAAACTACACACTCGGTTTGTTGATTGACGGATTCAATAGTTCACCAAAGTTTATGATGACGTATAATCCGCCGTATTACGAAAAATTAGCCGAAGATAACGGTTTCAAAAAATCACAGGATTTGTACGCTTATTGGGGTGAAATTGGAATGTTACCCAAAGTCAACGCAAAATTACAACCGATTTGTAACCAAATCAAAGAACGAACCGGCGCAAAATCCCGTTCCATTAATACAAAACGGTTTCAGGAAGATGTTGAAACATTTCTCAATATCTATAATCGGGCGTTGACGAATACATGGGGATTCGTGCCGATGTCGAAAAATGAAATTAAGGAAATGGCTTTTTTTCTCAAATATCTAATCGTTCCGGAATTAACCGCCGCTATCGAATTAGACGGAAAAATGGTCGGCGCATCGTTTGCGTTACCCGATTACAACCCAAGAATTAAAGCAATCGGCGGAAGAATCACACCGCTTCGGCTTCTCAAATTGTTACGGCATAAAGAGGAAATCAAATCTATTCGGATTCTCAGCACTAATGTGTTACCGGAATATCAGATGCAAGGTCTTGGGATGCTTTTGATGAATGCGCTTGTTCCCAAAGTGTTACAGAGCGGTATTCAGGACGCGGAATTTTCATGGGTACTTGAGTCCAATTCCTTTTCCCGCGGCGCACTCGAAAAAGGAGGCGCAATCCGTACAAAAACATACCGCGTCTATGATAAGTTAATAGCAGCGGACAGCGCCGCAAGCGGATTAAAATCATTACGATAACATTCCGTTTGCAGCACTATCCGCTTTCAACTATAAACTATACCGTTTTCACTTTAAAAACCGGTTTTTGAAATGTAAAAACACATTAAATTGCGGAGTTAAACGAAAAGATAAAACAGGTTTTTAAAAGGAATAGGGGATAAATGGAGTCGATAAAAAACAGAACATTGGCGAAAATCGACGTAATCTGCGGACTTCTCTCGCTTATATAATCGCTACAAAAATATCGGCGTATTCAGCGGTAAAAAATAAAATAGACCGTACTATTTTATCACGTTCCGAATGGAAATCAATTTTCGGAATCAGGTTTGGAATGAGTGGAACTGTATTTTAACACCTGATCCATCACATCCTGACATTGGGAAATTAACGCAACAATATAATTTCGGTTCTTTTCCCAATTTTCGTCGTTATCCTGACTCGATAATGTTTCATCTAAAACGGCAAGTTCTTTCATCAGGATTTCAATAGAATCTTTCAGATTTTGAACCGGAATATCACGAACCGAAATAATCGGAACAATTTCATTAAAATGTCCGCAAAATACCGCCCAACGATTACGTAACCAACGGAGCAACGGTGTACGATTAATAAATCCAACCGGCGTTTTGTCTTGCATGAGTAAAATCTGTCGCGCGGAAACCCGACAAAGGAAATCAAAAACAATTTTAAGCGGCGTTTCCGACGGATAACAAATCACATTCGGCGTTACCAAATCTCCAATCGGTTCCTGCCAGCGGGAAAGATTGCCAATCAGCGGAATCAAGTTTTTTTCGGCAACCATGCCAATTAAATGTTCCTTTTCGTCCACCACCGGCAACGACTCAATTCGTGTGCGGAGAAAAAAGTCAATGACCGAAGCCACCGTCTCTTGTGGACTAATACTCAATGTAAACGGCGTCATCACTTCGGCGGCGGTAACATCAGCAAACAATGCCGACAAATTGTCGGTTTCATGAACATTGTCCGTTTCACTTGCAATTGTATCAGAAAATCGAACACAACGGTTACGTCCCGATTCTTTCGCAAAAAGCAACGCCTGATCCGCTCGTTCAATCAGCTGATCAAGAAACGCGGTGTCCTCCATACGTTCCGCAATACCAAAACTAACCGTAATACTAATTTCAAAATTACCATGTTTGATCGGACTGGTTTCAAATCGTCGCCGAATCCGTTCCGCCCAATTCCACGCCGTTTTCTCATTACAACCCGGAAGAAGAACACAGAACTCTTCACCACCGTAACGACAAATTATGTCGGAAGATCGGGAAAAACCCTTGAGAATCGACGCCATTTCATGCAATACCGCATCACCCGCCAAATGTCCGTGAATATCGTTGATCCGCTTGAAAAAATCACAATCAAACATCACCGTAGAAAGCGGAAACTTGTTCTTAATCGAACGATCCCAAATCACTTGCGCCAATTCAAAAAATGTTACACGATTGAAAAGTAACGTTAAAGCGTCGTATTTGGCGGCAAATTCAAGATCAATTTCCAGTTTACGGGTACGAAGCGCCGCTTTGAGTCGGGCTTTGATCTCAATACGAAGTTCAGACAAACTCGCCGATGATTTCTCAATAAAATCGTCCGCACCGGATTCAAGACCTTCGATAAAAAACTTTTTACCGGATTGAGCAGTTAACAGAAGAATGTAAGTGTAATGCGGTAAAACTTTTCGGTTATGAAGTTGGCGGACGCGACGGCAAAGTTCCAAACCGTCCAGACCGGGCATCATCCAGTCCGTAATCAAAACATCCGGGCAATCCTGAAGAATTATCTGAAGACATTGATTCCCGTCCATCGCCGTGCGAACACGATGTCCGCCTTGTTCCAATAAATGAGTTAGAAGACGAAGAATCGCAGGATCGTCGTCAACAACCAGAATATTAGCAGAAAGGAATGTATTTTCTTCAGTTTTCAAAACGGTACCTTCGGCACGATAACAGAAACAACAAGGAAATCTTATCGACCCATAACATCTGCCATTATAACTCAATCAGATAAAAAAATCAACGATGTTTTCCACAACACCACAAACCAGTGAAAAACTGCTCATTTTCTGTTATCCGTAGTCCCGTATTTCTTGTCCCTCTTGTCCCTCGTCCCTGAGTACCAATTTTAGGGACATTAGGGACTTTAGGGACAAATTGGGACAAATTTGTTCTGTGATTAAAGATGGAGATTCCCTGTTATTGATTTTCGATTTTGACATTTTTTTAAAAAATGTCAAAATCGTTGTATCGCCCTATTGACAGAAAAGCATGACTTCTGTATCATACTGCACTGTTATGATTGATTGATTTTTTTACCAAAAGTTTTTTCAACACACGAAAATGGCAGTTCCTAAACGTAAACACAGCAACGCCCGAAGTGGTTCACGGCGCGCTCACGACCGTAAAGCCCTCATTCAACGGACAAATTGCCCGGATTGCAGCACAGCAATTCCAACTCATGTCGTTTGTCCCAAATGCGGTCATTACATGAAACGCCAAGTTGTTATACCAAAAGAATAAAACAAACAAAGCGTTCCTCTTTTTATTTATTCAAAATATCCCTCAATTATTGAAGCATGGGTAAGATCGCCTTATTGTTTCCCGGTCAAGGTGCGCAATCAGTCGGAATGGGAAAGATGTTGGTTGAAGAGTTCGCTCCGGCAAAAGAACTCTTTGAACGCGCTAATTCCACTCTCGGTTACGATTTGGCTCGTATCTGTTTCGAAGACCCCGACGAAAATTTAGACTCCACCGTTATCAGTCAACCCGCTATTTTTACATTAAGTCTTGTCGCTTTAGAATATTTGAAAACCAAAGAACCGGAAATAGTTGAACATTGTGAAGCAGTTGCGGGTTTGAGTCTCGGCGAATATACGGCGTTGGTTTTTGCGGGAGTTTTTGAATTTGAAGATGGTCTCCGGCTGGTTCAGAAACGCGGGCAGGCAATGCAAGACGCATCAGACGCCACACCAAGCGGTATGGTCAGTATCATCGGTAAAGAACTTGCCGAAGTCGAATCCATTTGCAACGAACATCGCGGAAACGGTATTTTACAGGTTGCTAATATCCTTTGTCCGGGCAACATTGTTATTTCAGGAACCAACGACGCTTGTGAACGAATCGGCGAACTTTCTTCTGCCGGAAAATTTCATGCTGTACCGTTAGCGGTTGCCGGAGCGTTTCACACGCCGATTATGAAACCTGCCGACAACGTATTGGCTCAGGTTTTGGCGGAAACCAAAATGAATAAACCACGCATTCCGGTCATTAGTAATGTCGATGCCGCACCGCACGACGATCCCGATGAAATTCGTCAGATTCTCGTTAAACAGATTCTTAGTCAGGTTCTTTGGGAAACTTCCATGCGAAAACTTCTCGAACAAGGTTTCGATACCTTTTATGAAGTCGGTCCCGGTCGTGTTCTTCGCGGATTGTTGAAACGAATTGACCGCAAAATTAAGTGTTATGGTGTTATTGAAACTTGAAATTACCCGATTTTATTCGACCGAAATCGACTAAAATCGATTTCGGTCGAATAAAAAATGAGTTTTTAGAAGTTACTCAAAGAAATTTAAGGAGTTTATTGATATGCTTAACGTTGATTTGAAAAACCGTGTCGTCGTTATTACCGGCGGAACACGCGGAATCGGACTTGGAATTGCGGAAGCGTTTGCCGCCCACGAAGCGAAAATCGCTTGTATCGGAACCAATCAAAAGACGTTGGAATCAGCGTTGCAGACAATATGCAACACGCGAAACGCCCATTCCGGCAAAACTCCATTAAGTGTTCAGGACGAAGTCGAAGGATATATTTGTAATGTTGCGGTTACTGAAGAAGTCGAAAAAACGGTCGAAGCCATTTTGAAAAGGTTTGGCAATATTGACATTTTGGTTAATTGTGCCGGAATTACACGGGATGTGCCGCTTGGAGCGATGAAAGATGAAGAGTGGGACGATGTCATCAACGTCAATCTTCGCGGACCATTTCTCATGACACGGGCTTGTTCCAAACCAATGCGACGTGCCAAAAAAGGTAGAATTATCAATATTACAAGTATTAGCGGGTTGATTGGAAATAAGGGGCAAGCGAATTATTCCGCGTCCAAAGCCGGATTAATCGGGTTCACGCGAACCGTCGCCAAAGAATTAGCCGGTAAAAATATTACGGTTAACGCGATTGCTCCCGGATTTATTGAAACTGATATGACGGCGGTTTTACCGGAGGCGTTGAAACATGAAATCAAGAATCGTATTCCTTTGGCTCGTTTTGGTCGTCCCGAAGATGTTGCGAATGCCGTGTTGTATTTTGCCAGTGACGAAGCGTCCTTTGTAACCGGTCAAGTCCTGACAATCGACGGCGGAATGATACGGTAGTAATTTAGTGAATAGTTAGTAATGAAAATGAATAGTGAATAATTTTTTATTTCATCATTCATTATTAACAGTTCATTATCAATTACTAATTTTATTAACTTTAACTATTCACTCCTAACTATTAACTAACATTATGGCTTCAACAGAAGAAAAAGTGATCAATATCATTG
>JAIRLW010000501.1 GCA_031259095.1 Planctomycetaceae bacterium
CTTACGCCCTTTCAGGGCTTTATTTTCAAGGGGAAAACCAATCGTAGGGCGTTGCCCTACGCTAATGCTGATTGCCCCTTCGGGGCGAAAATTTGTTCAATAGTTTCGACACGAAAATAAAGTTCATCGTGAAATTTTTCGACTTGAAACTAATCAAATATTTATTGAATATATTTTGTGTTCTAAAAATAAAAACCGAATTTTAAAGTGCAATGAGTATAGTTGTTTATTGAGGTCAACGAAACCTTTTTCCAGCATATTTAACGGTTTCGCCGTGATATTTGCTGGGACTAGCCGCGAAATACGATAGTTTGGCTACAAAATAATTTCCGATTCTGATATTTTTACATTTTTTATAAATTTTATAAAAAATATATTTCTATTTTTCGTAATATCTTTATTTTCAACAAGTTACGGCAAAAAATAATTGGAAATTTGAGTTTGCGGACAAAAAACGGTTTGGTGCGTTATTTTTTTTTGAACAATAATTGGTTTGTTCTTGAATTTTCAGATTATTCTGAAAGCAATGTAACTTGGTAACGTATTCGGATTAAATTCTGTCTAATTTGTTTGAAATTCGGATTGGCATGATTCTTGCAATTTAACAAATTCAATTGAAAGACGAAAACAAGGTACGTTTCGTATGATTTTGATGGCAAAAACCGAATTTTCAAGTGTAATTGAGTATTGAGTAAAAATTACACATTTAACCTTTTTAGGAAAGGACAATCTCATGTTCACGCAAAACTTTTTTATCATGTTTGTTGGTCAGACAATTTTAATGCTGTTCAGTCTTAAACTGTCCAGTTTATTCGCCTCATTTTCTAGGAAATTGCGTTTATTTCCAAAAATAAGCGGTTATGTTAATATAGACAAGGGGGGGGGGCTAGGTAAAAACAATGGTTTTACTCTTGTAGAACTTCTTGTGGTCATTGCGATCATTGGACTTTTGATTGCTCTTCTTTTACCGGCTGTTCAGGCAGGGCGCGAAGCGGCACGGCGGATGCAATGTAGCAATCACGAAAAACAAATCGGGCTTGCCGTCCACAATTTTCACGATTCGCGGAATGGACTTCCGCCTTACAATGTCGGGTTGGTAAGTGCTGTTACAACTTCTCAAGCACATGGTTCTTTGGGATTTTTCGGAATCATTCTTCCCTATATCGAACAGCAAGCACTGTACGATCAAATCGCCAATAATCCGGAAGATGCCAGCGGAAATATTGGTTTTGCAGTTCCATTGGACAACACATGGTGGGATAATTTGTCGAAAGACGAGCAAAATGGTTTCGGTTCCATTCCGTTTGTGACATGTCCGGCACGAAGAAGCGGAGTACACGCGATCAAAGAATTGGATCCAAGTATACAGGCGCTTCCGGCTGCCCAGCATCCCTTGTTTCTAAAAGGACCGCAAGGGGATTATGCCATTGTTGTATTTGATACTGCATGGCAAAATACGCCGCCCGGTGGTATGTTACGAATGAGTTCCTCGACAGGAAATGGAGTGCTGGCCCCCACGAGTGCAGCCACTTATAATAATTACATTAAAGCAATTCACAGTCCGTTTCGTACCGCCAATCACACAAAACAAACAACGACCGTTGGAACAAGTACAATAACAACGCTTACATGGCAACCGCGTGATGAATTCAGTTACATTTCAGACGGTTTGACCAACCAACTTTTATTAGGCGAAAAATATATTCCGGCAAGCCGAATTGGTACGTTTGCGTTTAATCTGGGGTTTGACGGAAATGTTTTGGTTTCCGGGTATATTCAGAACACTTTTGCTCGGCATTTGTTTCGATATGGTTCCACCACTTCTGTAACTTATATTGCTAGAGAATTTGATGAATCGGCGTCTGTGAATCCTACATCTCCCGGCTTTCCTCAATTTGGTTCCAATCACGCCGGTGTTGTGAATTTTCTTCTTGGCGACGGTTCTGTTCGTGCAGTTTCCACAGCAACACAACTGAATATTTTGGAAGCGCTTGCCGACGGACAAGATGGAACTCCCGCCGCTTTACCGTAACGTCTCATGTTAATCGGAGGACAATTTTGTGAAACAATATTTTGCGTGTATTTTTGCGTTGATTATTTTGATGTTGTCGGGATGCGGCAACAAAGTAAAGGTTACGGGGCGTGTGGAGTTTTCCGATGGAACACCATTGAGTACCGGACGTGTTGTTTTTGAGAATGATCAATTTTCCTATTACGGTAATTTGAAAAAAAATGGAACGTTCAGTGTCGGCGTTTACAAGGATGGCGAAGGAATTCCTCGCGGAAAATACCGTGTTGCCATTAAATATGCATTGGTAACAACACCAGACGGACAACCGACCGAACAACTGTTAATTGCGGAAAAACACGTCAGTACTAAAACGTCCGGTTGGGAATACGATATTCAGAAACGAACAACGGATATTCATCTCACTGTTGAAAAACCTGAACCAAAAAAACCAAAACGATAATGAATCGCCATGACTTAAATATGGTAACTGTCTATTTTGTTATTAGCCTCTGTCGGGGCTATAGGTTTTAGTAATAATAAAATAAACAATTACGCTCAAATCTATCCAATTTCCGAAGGGAGGCGATGTTTCGCCGAAACATCGCGTCGGCGATAGCCGACTTGTCCCCGTGTGCGGACGGTAATTTATGTTACTGAGTGATTTGGAATCAGATTGCCAGTCGGAAACAGGGGCAAAGTTGCCTTACGGCAACGCAATCTTTCGGCGAAAGGTCGCCTACCTGATGATTTCCTAAATAGTTACAATTTTTTTTGATGTTGAAAGGAGGTCTTTCGACAAAAAATTTAACCCTTTATGTAAAAGGAAAAAATGATGAACCGATTATCTACTGCTACGTTAATTGTGTTGTTTAGTATCTCTGCCGTTGTTGCGGAGGAAACAACGTCAAACTCGACGCCGTTTCAAAATGTTAACAATGTTGAAGAAATTCAGTTACGTATTGGAGAACTGACGCGAACCGCTCAAATTCCTAGAGCAGCGTCGGAACAACTTCAATTTCTCGAAAATAACGCGAACATTCTCATTCAAGGAGGCGAGCGAATTTTGGAAATTGCGGAAAATGACGCGGAACGGGAAATCGGCGTCCGTTTCCAACTCAATGGACTGAAAGCCCTCGTCAACTATGAAAAGGTGCGAACCCGAAAAGAAGAATTGCGTGACGAAAACGCTCAATCAAAAAATGCCGCCCAAAATTTGGACGCTTTTCTCAAAAAATTAGAAGATGAAGGAAAATTTTTGTCCTTTGTCAATGATGAAAAGTATCAAAAATTTCTACAGAATCGTCTTCCTGAATTGGAAAAAGATTTTACGTTGGAAAATTTTTCACAGTTGGTCAAAAAATTGAAACAATGGTCAAACACGAAACCGTTGGGAATTGATCCTGCCCGACCATTACTTGTCGCTGTAACACTGGCAAATTCTCGCAACGCTAAAAAACTCGATTTTGATCTCGCAAAAAAAACAATTCAGGAATTGATTGCGTTTGTGAAATCCGATGAAAGCGCCATTTCCGATGAACAGAAAAAAATAACACTCTGGCAATTGGAAGGATTCGCCAAACGTTCTGTCGGCGCGGATTTGGAATTGTACGGAAAAACGTTAGAGGACGAAGATTTTCAATGGAATTCGTTACGAGGAAAATATGTCATTGTCAAATTTACAGCGTCATGGTGCGGTCCGTGTCGGGCTGAAATTCCCGGTCTGAAAAAGGCATACGAAAAATATCACGACAAAGGATTGGAAATTGTTTCCATTTATGTCAACGACAAACTTTCAGCCAGCCGAAAAGCAGTAAACGACGAAAATATTAATTGGATCACTCTTTCTGAAGAATTGACAAAAAACGCCAACCTGCCGCCGCAAGGAAAAGTGTACGCAATTCAAGGTGTTCCCGCCATGTTTATTGTGGATAAAGAAGGAAAAATTCTCACCGCCGAAGAAGCACGAGGAGAAAAATTACAGAAAAAACTTGCGGAATTGTTTGATGATGATAAATCAGACCTAGCCCAAGAAAAAAATGAAACGCCAATTCGGAATGAATTGCAAAAAGAAACAGCCGCCCAACAATCTGTTTCCAACGAGTCTGATAAGGCAACTGTTCCCGCCTTGCTGATTATTCCCAAAAATCAATAACCGAAACAACTCTCTCAGTATAGTAACGTTTTTTATCGCAAAAAATTACCTGATTGTTTCGGAAATTGTGGGCAATTGCCATTGTTTAGATTTCTAATCCAAAAGCGACGTTTCGCCGAAACGTCGTTACTTGCACTTGAAAATACAAGGTAGGCGACCTTTTAGCAAAAGGTCGCCTACCAATGAAAATCTCTAAAAATTCGTTTTTTAATCACAGCATTATTTGTCCCAATTTGTCTTACAAAACCACCTCAGTAGCAATAAATTTTCCCCAATACCAACCTTATTACCTCATTGTTTGCCTTTTTAATAAGGTAATAAGGTTTGCTATGGGAAGAACCTCTTGGCTACTGAGGTTGTTTTGTTCGGAAAAATTAGATTGAAAATGAGGTATTAAAACGATAACAATACATTTTTGGGCAACTTCTACTGAATAATTACAAAAAATACTTAAATTACAGCATTTAATTTTTGTACTTTTAGGAAAGTATAACTATACCGTTTTCCTTTTAAAAACCCGCTGTAGTTGTTCGCTTATCCTGCAATTTTAGGTGTTTTTTTATTCATAAAGGGGATGTTTATAGGG
>JAIRLW010000529.1 GCA_031259095.1 Planctomycetaceae bacterium
CGAGTCAGAAGCGGTAACAAGAGTATGCGTGTTGTTATCCCGTTCATCTTGTTTGGCGAGGCATGTCTTTTATCCCAACCAAACAGAGATTCAATAATGTCGCTAGAACAATGCCACACCGCCGGCTGTTTTTGGCGTTGGCGTGTTTGTTGTTGGTTTATTTTCATCCGCAGTGGGAACATTTTGTCGGCAGTTCACGTGTTGCGATAATAGTTGACACGAGTGCGAGCATGGGTAATCGGGACATACTACAACGTCAATCTAACGAAGCAGAGCTGTTACCTTTACTGGATGCGGGTGTTTCGTCAACTTCTGGTACTTCGTTTGGAGTTGTTGGTCGTGTGTCTGCTGAAATTGATCTTGTTAAGTCTCAACTTGAGTCGTTGGAATTGGTCAAGGCGGATGGCGAAGAGACGAGTATTGGTGATGTTTTATTTGAGGTTTTCAACTTGAGCGTGGTCGTCCTTTGGCGGGGATGGTGATTATTTCAGATGGCCGTCAAAATTCAGGACATTCCCCTGATTTGTCACTTGAGATGGCATCACGGTTACGTATTCCTTTTTTTACGATTGGTGTTGGTGCGGCATCTCAGCAGTTGAATTTTCGGATAGTTAGTTTTGATTTGCCGGAGCGTTTTTTCCCTGGTGATTCTTTTTCGGTCAAGGTGCCTGTTGAATATATTGGTGGTGTTGGCGGAGTAGGTTCGATTGAGGCGAAGTCTTATAAAATTAAGGTTGAGTTGTGGTCTTGCCGTGTTGATGTTGATTCTGGAGCGGAGGAGAAGCTTGGTGAGCGTGAAATTCAATTTGACAGCAATGGTGTGGTTGTTGCGGAGTTTCAAGGTAGTTTCTCGGAGGTTGGTAAGCGTCGTTTGACGGTTAAAATATTTCCGCCTCTGGAGGACAAGTTGCCTGAGGACGATGTGCGTCAAGCGGACATTGATATAGTTACTCGCGAAGATCGTATTTTGATGTATGCGTCGGCACCGAGTCGGGATTATCAATTTTTATGCTCACAAGTATTCCGTGATAAAACGATGTCGGTTGACGTTTATCTTCCTTGGACGCGTTCAGGTGTAGCACAAAATGCAGACAAGATTCTCTCGGCTTTTCCAACATCACAAAAAGAGATGTCTGATTATGATGCGGTTTTTGCGTTTGATCCGGATTGGATGGATTTATCACCGGAGCAGATAGCTATTCTTGAACATTGGGTATCGCGTCAAGGCGGTGGTTTGGTGTTATTCGCGGGATCGATCAATCTTGCTAATCCGACAGGTTGGGTTTCACGCGGCGGTTTGGACAAGATATTGGCAATGTATCCAGTAGAGTTTTTAATTCGTCATCCGCAACGTTCTTTTGAACATAGTTATCGTAGCGGCGTGAAGGCTTGGTCTCTTAAATTTTCGCGTTTTGGCGAGGAAGCGGAGTTTTTGCGTCCGGTTGATGATCCTGCGGAATCACGGCATTTTTGGAGTACATTTCCTGGATTCTACGGCTATTTTCCAGTCAAATCAGTCAAACCGACAGCAACAGTTCTAGCTTCGTCTGGTTCGCCGGATGCAATTGGGGAAATGGGAGCGTTGTTTGTCGAGCAGTATTATGGTGCTGGGCGGGTATTGTATTTTGGAAGCAGTGAGTTGTGGCGTTTGAGGCGTACGGGTGAAAAATTTTACAAGCAGATTGCCGCACGAATCATACGGCACGCCTCACAAAACCGATTGCAACAAGATTCAGATCGTGGTTCCATTGCATTAGACAAGAAACGTTACGGTTTAGGGACAGTTGCAAAGTTGCGGATTACCGCCAACGACGAACAACTCAAACCGCTTACTATTACAAAACTGCCAATTGACATCTTGTCTCCTGTAGGTAAGTTGCGAACAATCAATGTAACGCTTGACCCGAACTCACCCAGAATTTATCAAGGATATATCCCATTAAACGAGGAAGGCACATGGTACGTCAAATTCAATCTGCCATCAAATAAACAAGAAATCACAAGGACTTTTCAAGTCCAAATGAGCAGCGCGGAACGCGAAAACCCAAGTCGCAATGAATCACTTCTAAACGAGATTGCGTCAAAGAGCGGCGGGATTTATTTTAAATCGCCAACAGATGCAATGCCATTGATCAAGGAATCTGCTCTCTACGGCAAAAAAACTTCTTCGAGTTACCCGAAAATAAGGCAAACAACAATAATAACAACAACAGTAATACAGAAACAACAGAAGCGAATGCAAACAGACATTTGGCGGAGTTGTTGAAGGTGCGTTCTCAACGAGTGGTATTAGATGCGGCGGCAGAGGAGAGGACGCTGCGAATGTTTTTGATTTTGATTTGCATAATTCTATTTACAGAGTGGATGTTGCGGCGTTTTATGAAGTTGGCATAATTTTGCAAAATTCCGAATATTTTGTGTTAAATTGAAACGCAAAACACACAGAATTTAAGAAAAACCAGTGAACGGTTATATCATTAATTAGTAGCATATCTGTTGAATATTTGTTTTAGGTAAAAATTGTATTCGCTCTGAAAGGGCGACAGCAATAACATCGTGTCATGATTACAGCGTTCAGGCTTACGCCCTTTCAGGGCTTTATTTTCAAGGAGACCCCAATCGTAGTGTGCTGCCCTACGCTAATGCTGATTGCCCTTTCGGGGCGAGATGTTATTCAATATTGCAACTCAAAAATCGGGTGATTCATAGCATTTCTTGACTCGAAAATAACTAAATGTTTATTGATTCACTTTGTGCCACAAAAATAAAAAACGAATTCTAATGTGTGATGAGTATATCATTGGAATATTCCAAAAAGTTTCAATTTTATTTTTCGCCAACCTCATTTTTACCTAATTTTTTTCTAACAATTCACCCCAAAACCCCAGTAGCAAAAATGCTCCTCCCAAACAACCCAACATCAATTATCAATCCAACCCCCGAAGCTCTTTTTGACGCTGTGCAAAAGGGCGATCTTCCAAAGGTAATGGATTTAATAAATGCCGGAATAGACGTCAATACAAAAGCTGATTTAGATTCCACGCCGTTACATTTTGTTGTGATGAATAACACTAATGTTGATATTTTGAATTATCTCGTATTGCAAGGGACAACTTCTAAAAACCTTCGACAAACAAATTTTGAAAAAAAATTTTTTTCGACAGGATAAACAAGATTTACAGGATTTTATGAGATTTTTTATCCTGTCAATTCTGTAAATCCTGTCAAAAAAATAGGTTTTTAGAAATTACCAAGGGGTAGAGGTAAACGCAAAAGATAATGAAGGTGATACGCCGCTTGATTGGGCTATTGACCGTAATCACCAAGAAAACATAATCTACCTCAACAGTTTAACAAAGTTATAAACCAAGAATAGCTCAATTATACTCATCACACTATTTTAAAGTGTGATGAGTTTACAAAAATTCCACTGAATAATTACTCAATTTTTACTCATCAATC
>JAIRLW010000564.1 GCA_031259095.1 Planctomycetaceae bacterium
CAACATTTGAAGTGGTTTTGGTCGGCGACTCTGTTCCTCAAAATGCAACCGATAAATGGTTTCAAAAAGATGCGATTGTCAGGAATTTTCTGAACGATATTGGCGAATTTAAGTATTGGGGTAATTCTGAAATTGTTGTTACTTCTGCATCGGAACCGATAAGATTGCAAAGTAACGTCTTATCGCTTCAAAAAGCTGTTTTCTATGCCGGTCAGAATACGGTAATAAAATTCGACGATTCTCTGGAAAATCAAACTGTTTACCTTGAGAACAACAATCTGTTAATGCTCCGAAATAAAGGACTTGTTATCGATGGAGCGCAACAAAATATTACGATCAATCTTGGTTTAAACGGCTTTTACGTTACAATTGCCGGAGAAATAACGTTCCGAAATTTAACTTTGACCGGAGGAACCGGAGAAAGAGCCGGATTTGTTTTCGGGAAGTTGTCGTTGATTAATGTTATTGTTACTGGAAATATTAATACCGAATCGGTGTTCAATATTCAATCCGGCGGTTCTATGTTGGTGATGAATTCAACACTCGCTGGAAACAGTTGTTCTACCCGTGCAGTTATTCTCTCGTTTGGAACGCTGGAAATAACCAATTCCCTGATTGTCGGAAATAAGAGTGCGCCGTTAAATTTGCAAGCGAAATCAAAAGCAACCGTCAATAATTCGCATATTATCGGAAATACTGAAACAATTGTGGTCTGGTCTGATTTGACGATCAATAATTCGATTATCGCTTACAATAATTCAGACGGTAACAATTGTTCTCTGCAAACCGGCGGCAAGGTTAAAATTAACGCTTCACTAATTCGGTATCAATCCTCGATAACAAATATCACCATTAATTCCGATTCTCTTTACGCAACAAATTCGGCAAACAAAATTGATCCGAAATTTGTAACTTTTATAGAGTTTGCTGCAGCGTCATGGACAACGGAACTTTGGAAAGCATGGAATTTACATCTTATTGAAAATGAATCTCCCGCATTGGGAAAAGCTAAAATTGCGTTGGTTCCGGTTGGCGTTACAAAAGACAAAGAAGGAAATCCGAGACACAATCGCGGCGCGGTTGATATGGGCGCGTATCAACATCCTTACGTGGAAGGCGATTTGCCTTCCGACTTTGGTTCGACCGTTTCCACGTCCGGTATTACGACCAACGCGGTAACAGTTACGTGGACAAAACCGGACAAAAAATATTCTGTTACCGGAAACAAATATACGGTTTGGCTGAAAATGGGCAATGAATGGTCGGAAATCGAAACCGTCACTAAAACAACTGCAGCAGTAACAGGAATTGATGCCGGAACAGAGTACGAGTACATGGTTACCGCAACAATTAACAATGTTCCTGAAGTAATTCTTGTTTCAGGAAAATTCAAAACGCTCGCGGCAGGCGACGGAGCGGCTATTCCGGTTGGAGCGGTTACCGATGTTAAAATAACGGTTGCGTCGAAACAGACGGTCAGTAAAGCCGACGCGGTTAAAATCACATGGAAAGCGCCGGTGAATTATACGGGCGGATATATTGTTACTATTATCAAAACCGATTCGGGAACCAATACGCCGGAAACCGGCGGAACGCCGATTGTTGTAGCTGTTAAAGCGGGAGCAAAACTTGAAACGTATATTCTTCATGCTCAACTTACAACGACACGTTATCTGGTAGTTATTCAGGCGGACAGTCTGTATGCGATTAAATCGACTCCGACCTATTTTAATTTTGGCAACACAAAAAATCCTGAACCGATTCCGATGACCGGAAGTTCCGGCGCATCGATTGCTAAAATCGCTTCGCCGACAAAATCGAGTATCGTTAATATTATTACGGCAACTTCCGCAAAAGTTTTTTGGAACGATTCGGTAACTTCGGGCGTTCCGTTACAATATAAAATTCTGATTTATGATGCGAATAAATCGTTGATTGATTATGCTTATGTTGCCGCCGGAACGCAGGAATATTCTATTAACGCAACGTTAACTCCGAAAAGCAAATACACGGTTGAGATTTATGCGGTTGCCGCAGCCGGTAACTTCAATGAAAAATTGTCTTCTAAATTGAGTATTTCCATAACCGCCAATGATTATCCCGCGTCCACTGTTAAAACGGACAGTAAAAAAATTACGATTGTTTCCGCGAGTGGATTGACGATTACGGAGCCGAAAAAAATTCCGTCGGATGCGGTTTTATACCATTATGTTGAATACACAAATGTTGTGGACGTTAAAGGCAAACCGGATTGGAACGCTGCGGTTGTCGAACAAATTATTGATCCGAAAAAAACGTTTGATCTCGCGGCGCAATTAAATCCGAACACGCAATATTTTGTACGAATAATTACAATTAACGCGACAACATTTGCGGCGGCGGATCAGGTTGTTTACGGCAAAGAAACGAAATTTAAAACGGCAACAATTCCTTTGGCGACCTTTACCCAATCCGGTTTTGCTCTTGACGGCAGTTACAATTACGGCGTTAAATTCGGGATTCAATCGCCGTCTCAAATTGATACGAAAAAAATGTTGCCGCCGTCGGGAACAACATTTCAGTATCAATTACTTGTTGCCGATGACAAGGCAAAAATTGATAAATCAACCGGACTTCTTATAGGCGCGAAAGAGTTGCAGGATATTGTTGTTACATTAGTCAATGATCCGCGTAAACCGTTTTTTGTATCGGAAGTTGTTCCACTTTCAGATATTGCATCGGTCTTTGACAATTTAACGCAATTGAAATCGATTCAATTTCAATTAGCGGTTACCTATACCAATTCCGCTTTAGGCGGAATTTTTGCACAACTTCCAACCAAAGCGTTAAAATTTTCATTACCGAAATGGTCATAAAAAGTAGATAAATTAAGGCAGGCGGTCTTTCGCCGAAAGGCCGCATTGCCTCTTTTTGCGAACAATAATTACAAGAATTAAAAAAGATGATGAAAAAATTTATTACAATATTGTCGTTTATGTTTTCTACGTTGTTGATGAATGTTCCGCTTTGGGCGGAAACACAACTTGTTTTGGAAAATAAATCGTTGAAACGTGTTTTTTCCGTAACTGATGAGACATTGCAGACAACGAAAATAATCAACACGAACTTCAAAAAGGCAACACCCTCCTCCTCGAAAATCATTACAAATCTGCCCGAAAAAATCCATCGGTAAAACCAAACCAATAAATTTTTGCAAAAGTAATATCATATTTAATCAAATGGAAAAAAATAAGCAACCAAAATTAGTTAGGCGTTTGCTTGGTCATTTTTTTATTACAAAACT
>JAIRLW010000007.1 GCA_031259095.1 Planctomycetaceae bacterium
GAAACATCACAGGTTGATATGAAGTACACCTTGTCACGAACATCCGGATTGAGTATTATTATTGAAGCCGGAAAATCAATAACCCATGATATTATTGTCGATCCGCCGAAACCTTGATGCAAAATCGGAACAGTTTACTGTTTTATGTTTCATTTTCATTTCACGTTACTTCATTTCATTTTTTAAAAAATTTCACAAACCCGTAACAGGAGAATTTTATGACAAAATCATTGATGATCAAATCATCCCGAAGACGTTTTATCCAAACGATGTCGGGAATTACAGCAACATTTTTTGCATCTCCGTTTATTTTGCCGGAAGAGGCGAAGGGAGCGAATGAACGGATTGGTATTGGTGTTGTCGGCGCGGGCGGCATGGGAAACGGCGATACGAAAAATGCGTCGCGTTTTGGTAACATTGTCGCGGTTGCCGACGCCGATCTCCGGCACGCTGAACGTTTGAAAAATACCTATAACGATAAACCGGTTGTTTATCAGGATTATCGGAAACTGCTTGAAAACAAGGATGTTGATGCGGTGATTCAAGCAACACCGGATCATTGGCATACGAAAATCAATATTGATGCAATGCGTGCCGGAAAAGATGTTTATGGAGAGAAACCGTTTAGTTTGACGATTGACGAAGGCAAACTTGTTTGTAAGGTTGTCAAAGAAACCGGACGCATTTTTCAAACCGGAACTCAACAACGCAGCGATAAAAGATTTCAAACAGCGGTTGAATTGGTTCGTAACGGACGTATTGGTAAACTCAAACGTGTTCTTGTTGCGTTACCGTATTACAGTTCTTGGGGCGGTCCGTTTGCGGCTGCCGAAATTCCGGCTGAACTCGATTGGGATTTGTATCAAGGTCAAGCATCGGTTCATCCATATCTTCCGCAGCGAACCCATTCGATTTTCCGTTGGTGGTACGAATATGCCGGAGGAATGGTTACCGATTGGGGCAACCACCATATAGACATTGCTCATTGGGGAATGGATCAGGATTATTCGGGACCGTTATCGGTTGAAGGGCGCGGGATTTTTCCGAACGAAAACAAACCGGACTGTTTCAACACACCGGACAGATTTTATGCCGTACTGAAATATCCGAACGATATTGAGTTATTCTTTTACACTGTTTTTGCGGAAAAGCCGGGATTTCACGGTTCGACCGGACATCAGGAAACAAGCAAGGAACAATTCGATTGGCTGTTCGGCAACAATTGTCCGCAAGAGGTTCACGACAATAAACGCAACGGAATTATGTTTATTGGCGATAAAGGCAGAGTATTTGTGAATCGCGGCGGGTTGTTCGGCAAACCAGTTGAGGAACTCAAAGAAAATCCGTTACAGGAAAACGGTTGGAAAGTCAAACCGAGCGGCGATCATATAAAGAATTTTTTCGATTGTGTACGCAGCCGTGAAACAACAGTTGCTCCGGCGGAATTGGAACATCGTTCTGTAACACCATGTCATTTGACCAATATTTCTATTCGGCTTGGCGGTCGAAAATTGCAATGGGATTCTGCCAAAGAGGAAATCATCGGCGATCCCGAAGCCAACGCCATGTTAAAACGTGAACAACGAAAACCGTATCAAATATGAGCGGGATTTGGAATTTGTGGTTTGGGGGTGTACTGCAAACGGAATTTTTGTTAAAATTTTGTAATCCGCTCACAAACCACAAATCACTAACCCAAATCACAAATCACTATGTTGCGAAAATTGATGAATCAGCTTGATTCATGGGATGATTGGATCAATCCCATTACATTGCGAGAATTGCGAATTGAAATATTCATGTTAAGTCTTGAATCAGTTGTCACATTTTTCTGGTTGGGCGTAATTGTCTGGTACAGCATCATTTTTTATAACATACCGGAAAATTTATTTCTTAAAGAACAAGCATTTCAGTTTTCCGTCATTCCTGCCGGTATATCTGTGAGTGGCATTCTGCTTAGTTTTTCTATTTTTACACCAATAATAAGAGGTCGATATGTTGACGAGCTTTTAGGCATTGTTCCTCTTTCACCCCAGCAACAGGTTCATGGTTATTGGGCGTTTGTTTGTATTTGGTCGATTTTTTGGAATTCTACGTTCTTGCCGTTGATTGCCTTCGGTCAACTTATTGGACCGGTTTCTTATATGTTGTTACTTGTTCCGTTTGGTTCGTTTTTTCTCAGTCAATTTATGACTCTTATTTGCCTATCGTTCTCGGCACGAATTAAACGAGACAGGGAAATGGTTTTATCATTTTTTACAACTTTATTTTTTTATCCGGGATTGGTTGCATTTTTGTGGTGTAATGTTATCATGTTTGCAGTACGTCATTGGCAACCGCTTGTTTGGAATCGGGGATTTGGTTTTGTTTCGCTTTTCATTTTGTTACCGATCATGTTGTTGCTGCACGGTTATATTTCGTACAAACTTTCCGTTTACGGATTTAAGACTTGGCGCAAACCGTTTTGGCGTTCCCTAATTTTGAATATCACTGTTTATATGTTGTTTAATGTAACAGCAGCGGCAGTCTGGCTTGTGATTGCCGCGGTGGTTTTTTATTTTTAACCCTTTAACTTTTAACCCGCGGCAGTATGATGAAAAAATCTATTTGTTTAGCAACATTTATTTGTATGTTGATGTTGTATTCTGTTTCGGCGGTTGTTGCCGGCAATGAATTATTTCCGTTCGTTATTTCCTTTGACGCTCCGAAGAATATAACGAATATTTCCAATCAACTTGATGTTCCCGCCGGAAGAAATGGATTTGTCCGTGTTCGGGACGGTCATTTTGTTACGGACAAAGGACGCATCCAATTTTGGGGAACGAATACCTGTTTCGGAGCAAACTTTCTCGATCATGCTGCCGCTGACCGAATGGCTGACCGTTTGGCGCGTTTCGGAATTAACTGTGTTCGGCTGCACCACATGGATTCTCACGACATTTGGGGCGGGAATAACGCCAAAACGAAATTAGAATTTGATAAAGCCCAACTCGATAAACTTGATTATTATGTTGCCGCTTTGAAAAAACGGGGAATTTACGTTAATATCAATCTTCATGTTTCACGGTCATTGGATGAACGTGACGGTTTTCCGAAAAATGTTAATCGTCCTTCGCATGATAAAGGTATTGACAATTATTATCGTCCGTTTATTGATGCGAACAAAAAATACGCCCGTGATCTTTTAACGCACGTTAATCCTTACACCGGAAACGCTTACAAAGAGGAACCGTCTGTTGCGATGATTGAAATTAATAACGAAAATTCTATCGTAACGATGTGGGGCGGTTGGGGCGGTCTTGATGTGATTCAGGATCCTTTTCTTGCCGATTTGCGTGAACTCTGGAATCATTGGCTCAAAACGAAATATAAAAATGATACGGAATTGCGTAAGGCGTGGAATTGCCGATCAATTCCGCTCGGTAATGAATTGCTCAAAAACGCCGGTTTTGAAAACGGTTATGTTCCTGATGGGAAAGGATGGAATTGGGAAACGGATGAAGTTGCCGATGCTTCGATTTCCAACACCAACGGCGTGTTACGGCTGGATGTACGAAAAAAAGGCAACGTCGATTGGCATCCGCAATTAATTGCTTCAGGATTTTCTGTGCAAAAAGATCAACTTTATACGTTGGAATTTAAGGTCAAAGCGAATCGAAACACCGCATTAAATGTCGGTCTTCGCATGAATCATGAACCATGGGACGGACTTGGTTTTGATACACAAATTAATCTCACAACGGATTGGCAAACCGTTAAATTTGTTACAAATCCTCTTGCCGATGATGTTAATGCCCGAATTTCCATCGGCGGTTTTTCTGCCGGAACCGTTTATGAAATTGATTCCGTATCGTTTAAAACCGGCGGTGAAATCGGTTTGCCGAAAGAACCGTTGTTTGGTAATGAATTGCTTGAAAACGGTGATTTTTCAAAGGATTACGTTCCTAATGGAAAAGGCTGGAATTGGGAAGTTGACGCCGAAACCGATGCGCCTATTACAAATACAGACGGCATTTTACGGCTTGATGTACGAAAAAAAGGCGAAGTTGATTGGCATCCTCAGTTAAGCGGCGGAGGCTTCAATATTGAATCGCAACAAAAATACACGTTGGTTTTCACGGCTAAAGCAAACAAGCCTGCTCCTTTGAATATTGGACTTCGGATGGCTCATGAACCTTGGCAAGGTCTCGGTTTTAACGCCGATGAAGAGTTGACAACCGCATGGAAAACATTCCGTTACACGATTTCACCGAATCGGAATGACGATAAGGCTCGAATTGTTTTGGGCGGTTTTCGGGAAGATGTTGTTTATGAAATTGATTCGGTGTCGTTCAAACCGGGTGAAGCGGGAACAGCAAAAGAATCTTCGCTTGCCGCCGGTTCCATTCCCGTCATCTGGAAAAAAGATGCAGGAAAATATAGAAAAGAAACCGTTGACGATTTTTGTGATTTTTTGTTCGATATTGAAACGAAATATTGGAACGAAATGTACCGTTTTTTGAAAGACGAAATTAAAGTCAAACAACCGGTTAGCGGAACACAATTAGAATACGGTTCGGCACACGCCCAAGCCGAAATGGATTACTGTGACATTCATTCTTATTGGAATCATCCGCATTTTCCCGGTCGTGCCTGGGACGGCAATAACTGGTATTTGCGCAACATTGCACTGGTCAATTATCTTGATAAACAGATTTTGCCGAATCTTGCAACAAAAAGGATTTACGGAAAACCGTTTACAGTGAGCGAATACAATCATCCGTATCCGAATCAATATGCCGCCGAAGGTTTGCCGTTACTTGCGGCGTTTGGGGCGTTTCAAAATTGGGACGGTATATTTCCGTTTGCTTATTCTCACTCAAACAATCCCGAACCCAAAAAAGCAACAAGTTTTTTTGATACAGCCGGTAATACCGTTCAGACGGCACACATGATTGCTTGTCATGCGTTATTCTGTGACTGTTACAATAAAAATGCCGGCAAGGAAATTATTGTTGCGCCGCTGACTGCCGAAAAGGAACGCAAAATTTTCAAACAAGATCGGCATCAATACCGGCTTGGATTTTCCGGTCTCGGCTTGGATATTCGAAACGCTTTGATAAAACCGGTTGCGGTTGATGTTTCCGGTAAAATCAAAAACTTGCCGAAGTTGCCGGAAATTCCAAAAGAGCAAAAGAAATTTGAATATTCGGCTGCCGGCAAAATGTCTATTGTGTACGATATGCAGCAACAAGGAAAAGGGGTTGTTTCCGTTTACAATAATCATGCGTCGCTTTTTACCGGTTTTGTTGCCGAAGAAACGAAATATCCTTTTTTTGCCGGAACAATTCAATTCGGTAACACGAATCTCGGTTGGTCAACGGTTTCCGCAACATCTGTTTCTGCAACAAAAGACAGTGAAACGTTTTTACTTGTTGCAACCGGAGAGATGACGAATACCGGAATGAAACTTGAACCGCTTGGCGATGACAAGGTTACGGTCGGCAATCGTTGGGGCAATGAACCGGTACGCTGCGAAGGTATTCCTGCCGAAATAACCTTCAAAACTCCGGCTAAAACAGTAAAACTCTGGTCGTTGGACGAATCCGGTAACCGTAAACAAGAATTGCCCGTAAAACAAAACGACAACTGTTTCACATTAGAATTGAAACCGGAATACCAAACAATTTGGTACGAAATCAAAATGACGCTGTAACAGTTCACGGTTCAAAATTACACTTTTAGTAATATATCGTAACTATTCGGTAGAAATAGCAAAGTCCTACTAGTTTCATGCGAATCGTATCATAAAACAAACCTCATTACCTCATTAAAAACATAAACGAATAATTAAGGTGAAGTAATGAGGTTTGTAGCAGAGGCGCAATGCATTGCGCCTCTATTCGTATTTTATTCTGTTTCAACAAAAATCATCAATTGACCGCCGGAATAATTTTGAGCGGATTTGCTGAATGTCCAATCGGGATTGCCGTTATTGGCGGGGTTGTTGCCGATACCAACATCGCAACCGTTTCCGACAGCAAAATTATTGAACGCAAAAACCGTTTGCTTTTTAGCAAAATTGTGAATCTGCATTGATCCATAACCGGGTGATCTTGCAGGACTCGTCTGGTCGCCGAAATCGAATTTTTGGTTGTCGGCTCCCGGAATGTTTGCCGTGTTCGGAGCCGCATAATTACAGTCCCAAAATTCAACATTAAAACCATCGGCAAATGTTCCCGTTTCAACACCGGAAACATTGGAAAAAACCGTAACATCAGAAACCTGCTTTTGAAACCTTGCCCCCGAAGACTTCGTCGGAACTCCAAGTTTAGCAAGATTCGGATCAAGCGGCGGCATCGTTACAAAAACGAATTGTTCCTTGCCGTTTTTGGGTTTAAGATACAGAAAATAACCAACCCGTTTGATTTTACCGACAATTTCACGGCTTTTATCTGTTTTATACACCAACCGTTGATTGTTGTCGGTCAATACCGGTTTTGTCGGATCGAAACTATAGAGTAGTTTAAAATTTTTCGCTTCAATAACCAAGTTATCAAAGATGACCCGTTCGGGAATTTCACCGGTACGGAATGATCCAAGTTGAAGTCCCGCTTCGTTTTGAACATTCGGTTCGGCAGTCTGATTCCACGCAAAACGAACCGCATAAGGTTTTTCAACATCGGCGTTTTTCAGCGTAATCGTTACGCCGTTAATTGTTGCGTCCGCTTTGTGATAAACTCCGTCCGCTCCGGCAATTTCAAACCAATCAGGATTTTTTCCGTCACGGGTTTTAAGTTCTTTCGCATTCGTGAAATGGAGAACAACACTTGAACCGTCAATATCCATTTTCTCCAATTCCGGCGATGCCGCAACAATATCCGTTTTGCCGTAAGTCCGGTTCAACGCCAATAACGCAAGACGTTGCCCAACCGGTTTTTTACTCGGCGGATGAATATCTTTGAGATTTGTTACCAAATCGTTAATCACCGCCATTCCGGTTTTCGGCAACGCTTTTTCAACAGCGGCTTGCGCTTCCCAAAGGTACGCTAATCGAGTTGAATCGCCGCCATAAACATAAGGCGCAAGTTGAACATAATAAAAACCAAGTTCAGGATTGTTGAAAACAGTTCGCCAACCTTGAATGAGGGCTTTCATTTTTTCGGCGTAAACCATTCCTTCAGACATATTGGATTCGCCCTGATACCAGATTGCACCGCGTAACGCCAACGGCACAAACGGATGAACCATCGCATTGTACAAAACAGCCGGCTGCTGATGATTGGTGTACGGAGCGAGTTGTCCCGGAAAAACCGGCGGCGGTGTAATCAATTTTGTTGCCGCCAGATTCTTTTCGGATGTTTCAAGCCAATTTTTATAATCGGCAAGCGTCTTTGTAACGAGCGTTTTATGAAACGTGGTCGTTGGGTCTTTGGCGGCAACTTCTTCGGCAATATTGGAAAGAGTCGGAAGAGATTGAAAACCGACCGGCGGCGTCCATGGTTCAATCCGTGTTCCGCCCCACGAAGAATTGATAAGCCCCACCGGAACTTCCAAATCAGCATTGATTTTTTGACCAAAATAATATCCTACCGCAGAAAAATTCGGAATATTTTCCGCGTTGCAAAGTTTCCAACTTGCAGACAATTTATCCTGCGGCGTTTGATTCCACGCTTTAGCAATTTGGAAAAGCCGGATTTTCGGATTCTCAACTTTGGGCAATTCGTCATTGTATTCGGTTGATCGGGACATGCCCCATTCCATATTGGACTGTCCGGAACACAGCCAAACTTCGCCAACTAACACATTTTCGAGTTTCAATTCGTTTTTGCCTTTAACAGTCAAAGTGAATGGACCGCCTGCTTTGAGCGGTTCGAGTTGAAGCGACCAACGACCATCGGCACCGGTTTCTGTTGACAGGTTCTGACCTTCAAACGAAACAGTAACTTTTTCTCCGGGTTCCGCCCAACCCCAAACAGGAACCTTCATTTCCCGTTGCAAAACCATGTTGGACGCAAAAATTTCCGGCAAACGGACATCGGCTCGTAAATCAGAAACGAACAACAATGCCGCCGCAACACCAAGAACAACAAAAAAATCGGACACAAATCTGGATTTCATAGAAAACTCCTGTAAAAAAATGGGAAACGTAAAATACACAAGGAAAATCATTATAACCAATAAAAAGGGTTTGTAAAGTCCCCCAGTCTTCCCCAAAGTCGTAGCCAAAGATTTTGCAACGGATACGCACTCGAAAAGGAAAAGTGAAGACGACGACACGATTCCCGTACACAAACACCAATCTTGATTAACTTGGAACGAA
>JAIRLW010000036.1 GCA_031259095.1 Planctomycetaceae bacterium
GCTTTCGCTTGGTATCCCTGTTGAAGAGTTACAAGACCGGATTACCGCACGGGAATACCAGTCTTGGAAACGTTATAAAATGGTAGTCGGCCCGTTTGGCATGGAGCGGGTTGACTACAGTACCGCGAGTATTGTTCAGGCAATTCACGAATTAAGTAACACGATTATTGCCGTGAATACCGGAAAAATGCCCGAACAACAACTAACTTTAGAAGACTTCTTGTTGCGGTTTAAGAGGATAGTTGAAGACCTAGAAACAGAAAAACAAGAAGTAAACAACATCAAAGCATTGTTAGCAAGATATGGAGGGTATAAAAATTAGAGTTACTTAATATTTCCTAATGAAAGGATAAAGATTATTACTTGTAACGTCGAATCAAACGCTTTTTCTTTTTTTGATTTTGCTTCCCATATTCTTTGTCGAACACGATCAGAGATATAATAAAAAGTGAATGAGAATAAACATAAAGCGGCGGCGGCAATAACATAGTGTATTGATAAATTCTTACTTGCGTGACCGGACAAAGTTAATACGAGTATCAATAATGGAGCAAGAACGAGCAATAAACAGCCGCGGCAACCGCCCAAGCATCCTGAATTATAAGATTTTTTGTCCATAAATAATAAATTTTAACACCTATAAAAAAACATGGCAACCATAGCCCCTATCGCTATTCAAATACAGGCAAGAGTTAATGATTTTAACAACGGAATTGCCTCTGTTGCGAAAAACATCAATGATTTGAATAAAACTGTTGATGCCGCAACTCAACATATTATTACCTTTGAAAACGCTGTTGAAAGATCGGCAATAACGATTATTACGGACTGGACGAGAAATATTCGTCTTGCAATCGAGCAAATTCAGCAACTAAAAAATGAAGTTGAATTAACGACAAAAAAAATACTTAGCCTCACTAAAAGTTTTATTGATTTTACTACCCGATACATGCCCATGTCGAGTGGAATCAGGCTTTCACTAGTTGCATTATCGGCAGCTTTAGAGTGGCTTCTTAAATTATCTTTGATGATTTTAGGGACGGCGGTTTTGATGGCGTTTTTTAAGGGAATTTCTATTCAGGCGGCGATTGCGAGCGTATCCGTAAATATGTTGGCAACAAATATCGCCTTGTTGATCGCAAAAATTATTTTATTGTCTGGAATACCGTTATTTATCGGAATGGCGATGACGGTAGAAATGATGGACAGAAAAGCGAATGAATTAAACGGTACACTTACGCCCTTGCAACAAGGATTGACAGCGGTAAAAGAAGCGTGGCAAGCATGGTCGCAACTTATGGCAAACGGTTTTATGGACGGAATAGGTGCGGCATTATTCGTTATAGGAAACACGTTAAAATATATTGCAGAGAGTATCCAGGCGGTAAGTCAGCAATTAATAATGTTTAATGTTCCGATATTAAAGGTTATCGGCGCGGCGATTTCTTTAGGTATTGCACTTAGAGTCGTGTATGCAATGTGGCTAATGCTTAAAGGATCATGGATAATTACGCCGTTTGTAACATCATTAAATTTTTTAATCGGGATTTTATACAAAATATCTGTTGCGACCGGATTAAATATCGCTTTAACTGGTATTTGGATAAAATTACAGATAATGCTTAATAAGGTAACAATGGCACATCCGTATGTTTTTATTCTTACGGTAATTATTGCTATTGTTGCGGCGGTTTTTGCGTTAGGTTACGGAATTTATAAAGCATTCCAATATTTCTCATCGACTAAAAATGCCGCAGAGGATGCGGCGGAAAAAACGAGAATCCTTAAAGACGTAACTGAAGACTATAAAAAATCATTACAAGAAATTACCAAAGAACATCAAAACAATCTTGACTATATTCAAAAGATTCAAGAAAACAAAACGAGTTACTATCAAAAAATATTGAAGCGGTAAAAGAAACAGGCGATGTGTTCAAAAAATGCTTTGAAGTTATCGAATAAATCTCAATTGTCCCAAAAGTCCCTATTGTCCCAATCGTCCCTATTAATTAAAAAATTCCTAAGAAGGGTATAAAAAAATGTCCGGCGTTTTATTAAGCAAAGATTTAGCGTTACGAGTCAAGACGCCCTAGCAATGTCGAAAATCCATATACGCTTTATCCTTTGGGTGTTCATTACGACAGTACGTATCTTGATCCGATTTACGAAATCTTTCCTTGTCCTCTTGAAAAGAAGAGCAACTCTTCCTTTGTTCTCCATTATCCAGCGACAATGCCATTGATAGTTGACGGTTTACCTGAAAAATATCTCGAATTTTTTATACAAAAAACAGAAAAAATAATTATCGTATAAAAATTAAAAGTACAAGCATTCGCGAGACGCCAATTGACTAAACCCAGTAGAAAAAAAGTGTCCCACGAACCCTTGTACTTGACCATTTATTCATCAAGTCCGATTTTTTCTGCCCATGCCGAGTCTTCCGGTTTACGAAAAATTCCACAACATTTAAGCGGTAAACGGTCAAAATATTTGAACCGAATAAATTTCAACGCAGTTCCCATTAAAATCCGCATGTCAAACCAAAACGTAACAATCTCAATATATTCGAGATCAAGAACTAACTTCTTGCGGACATCTTCCAAACCGGAATCCGACGGCAAATTCAATTGAGCATAACCGGTCATGCCGGGCAAGACCAACATCCGATATTCATAACCGGGAATTTCCGCTTTGAGTTTTTCAACAAATTCCGGTCGTTCCGGTCGAGGACCAATCACCGTCATTTCACCGCGCCAAACGTTGTAAATCTGCGGCAACTCATCAATGTGTAGCCGCCGCATAATCCGTCCAACCACTGTAATTCGCGGATCTTTGCGTCCTGCCCAAACCGCCCCGCTATCAGATTCCGCATCCGTCACCATCGAACGGATTTTATACATTTTAAATTCTTTACCGTCTTGCCCGCAACGAATCTGTGTGTAAATCACCGGTCCCTTCGAGGTCAACCACGTCAAGAACATAAATAAAAGTATCGTCGAACCAATTACCGGAAGTGTTATTATCATCACAGCAACGTCAACATACCACTTAATACTATAATATCGCGAAACTTTCGGCGGATCCGGTTTTAAAACTGAGTTCATTCTTAATTTTTTGAAAAAAGTTACCAAAGGGAACCTCTAAAGATAACTTGTACCTAATTGCTTAAATACTTTGACCTTGATTATTTGTTCCCTTGTCCCTAAACCTTATTTTGCGGGTCGGACAGTCATTAGAAATTCAGCGAGAGCATCGAGTTCTTCGTCGGTTCCGCACCACGGCGGCATGGAGATGGCGGGCTGGTTCAGATTTTTAATCGTTTCCGCGATTTTTTCCTTGCTTTCGCCGTACAATAACGGACCGACAGCAGATAATCCGTGATTGGTTGCGTGACAATTATTGCAATGATACATGAACACCATACCGCCAAGTTGAACTTTTTCCGTTGGGAGTTGTTGCCAGTACGATTCGCGTAAAAAGCCGTTTTTTTGCCGTTCCGCAATTTCGCCGGCATAAATTTGATTTCCGAGAACAACCTGATCGACAATCCAAGGTTTACGAACCGCTTCCCGAATAAATTCCGCAGAGGCAAGAGCGGTGAGTCCGAAAATGAAAAGGCATAACGCAAAACCGACATTGATGGAACGCGGATTCAATATCGGTCCTACAATAATCAAGAACGTCATCAAACCGCAAAGTCCAAAGAAAAGTGTCAACAAAATATTGAGAAGAACAGAACGTTCCATAACAAGTAGAACATTGGGCGAAAGTAATGCAAACCACCAAATTACTCCGAGCAAAACGGTAACAATTCCAAAAATTAGAGGACGGGACATTCGCCGAACAATTTTGTGAAATAATTCACTGTTGACCGAATCTTCCTTTGTAATATCGGCAGTACTATTTGCCGTAATATTTACATTTCGGAATGACCATGCGGCGTGCAGAAAAACATAGAGCGACGCCAACAGAATGGCGGCGCCGGTACGAATTACTGTTTGCGGTAAAAACTGGATATTGAAAAAGGCGTGCCAGAAGTTGCCGGTTTCGCTCCAATGGGCGAACAATCCGCGTGAATCGAGCATGAACGCCGTGATACCGGTGATGAGGACAAGACTGATCCAAGCGGCAAGAGCGTAAATCCAAGCGATTACAAGATGAGTTTTTTCCGGCAAACGAGTCCAGAAATAATACATGAGGAATGCGGCAGTGATTTCGATAATGAAAAAGACCCATTCAATTGCCCAGCCAAAAACGAAAGTCCTGATGAGCATTTCGGTGGCGAGCGGCGACGCCAGTGCAATGGTCCACCAGATTCCGACGCCGGTAATCGCTCCGAATGCGACCGTGAGGAGAACAAAGAATCGGGCATGTTTGTACCAATAATCCCGATAGAGTTTATCACCGGTTTTGACGGCAAACTGATTTTCCAACGCAATCAAAATACCGCCGCCGACCGCGTAATGGGAAACAAAAACATGAACAACGGCAATGATAGCAATCAACATCGGTGCCGTCAGACCGGGAACATACCACCAAGGATAATACATTGTATTTATACTAATTTATGCTGAAAATGGTTTTTAATTTTCGGTTGACCGCAACCGGTAAAACCTTTGAACAAAACATTCTTATTCTATGACAACAGAATAATATTGTCAACGGATAATGCTGTGATTAAAAACCAATTTTTAGCGATGCTCTACCTGATTTGTGCAAAAAAAGCCCCGTTTTTTAACGAAAAGACGCCTGTTTTTTGCGAAAAGATGCCTGTCTTTTGCGAAAAGATGCCTGTCTTTTACAAAAAGACGCCTGTCTTTTGTGAAAAATCGTCCCTATTCAGCCGCCGTTTAATAGTTAATAATTGTATCTCTATTCAGTAGCGATTTTATCTTTTCCTCTTAACCCCGCTAGGGGTGTGAAGTGCATAACCGG
>JAIRLW010000079.1 GCA_031259095.1 Planctomycetaceae bacterium
GTATCACAATACTGCCGAGACTATGTCCAATCAAATCAATCCGTTTAATTGTCGGCGGTAAATTTTTAATAATCCGGTCAAGCGAGACGGCGTGTTCCAAAACTGATTGTTGCGTCGAAGGATAAGCGACATTAAAAACATAATCGTACTCTTTTTGTTCTTTAAGCCAAATTGCCAGACGTCGGGTGGTCATGGTGTTGGAACCGAAACCGTGCATAATCACAACCGCTGTTCCCGCCATCGGCAATAACCCTTCTTCTGCCTGAATTTCATCAAGCCGCCGCCGACAATCTTCGAATGTCCCGTAAGCCCGCTGAATCGCATTTCCGTCGAGAAGACGAAACACATTGGTTTTCACATTCTCCTGAATATGCCAATCGTGAAAGAATAAAACGTCGCCCCAAAACCAAATTCCGCCAATTGTTTTGATCGGAATTTTTTCGTCCAATTTCTGGAACATTCCCGATTCCTGCCCCAACGATAATACAGGAACAAAAAATGAAATTAAAAACGAAACAGAGAGTAAAACAACTTGAAATCGGCAGAAGAAAAACATGTTTCGTGTGGTTTGGGATTTGGGATTTGCGGAGTGCGGTTTGCAGCGTAAGCGGTTATTAACCTTGCAGTCAAAATTCCGCTTACGGCACAAACCACAGATCAAATTCAATCATTCTCGGCTGGAAAGAAACAACTGCAAAACATACCAGAAGAGGATAAACAGTGAAGCCAGTAATGCGAGTGATGCGGCGGCATGTTGTCCGATTCGGTAATGGTGTAAAACATTTGAGGTGTCATATAAGATGTAACCGCAAGCCAAAGCAATCATGGCATAAATGAAAATGGGACCTAAATTGAACCCGAACAGGATTGAAATCACCACCAACCCTAATGCCGCCATTCCGCCGAAAATAAGGAATGTACGGAGAAAAGAGAAATCTTTTCGTGTGATAAAAACGGCAAGCGTCATCAATGAGAACAGCCCGCTGGTGGCGACTCCTGCCGAAACAATAATTTGTGTCCCTCCGCCGACCAGCAGCGCAACCGTCAACAGCGGAAACAGAACAATTGACGCAACAACCGCATAAAGCGCTAATCCGGCAATTTGCATTACAGGATTAGCAGAGTTACGCGCCCGCGCATCCGCAACCCACTGGACAGCCATAAACAAACCAAGAACAATAAGCCATGCGAAACCGTTGGTCATTGTTTCGGCAATACGGCGTGCTTGCTCCATGCCGAGCAGATTGAAGTAAATGACCTCCAACCCAACCATCGACAAAACCGCACCAATAAGATAAAGATAGGTTTTTGTAATAAACCCGGCTCGTTCATCGGCGGCGGCAGCGGAGGCAAACAGATCAGTTGGAGCGTAAAAATCGTTGTTAAATGTGTTGGGATTGTTTGTACTCATGGTTTTCTCCTTTCAAAAATGGGAATTTGAGAATTATGGAAGTTTTTCAGTTTTGACCATTCCTTTTTCTCGTGACAAACGGAGTGATTATTTTACCCAAATTAGATTTTGATTGTCAAGAGGTCTTGACGATTTATTTATCAAATTTTGAAATAATCCGAAAAAACACCCAGTGTTTGTTTATCATTCGTCCCATTCGTCCCAAATTGTCTCAATTTGTCCCTAAAATTTTGGCTAAGGGACGATAGGGACGATAGGGACAAAAGGGACAAAAGGGACGAATAGGACAAATGATTTTTAAATCAAAAAATTTTTTAATGATTGTTGTTTTTATAAAATACACGTTGTGCTTTTCCGTCTTGACGCGGGAGTTCGCCGGGTTTGAATACATCGCCTTTTGGTGAAAATCCGAGTCGTTCTTTGAGATGTTTTTCGACCATATATCCTGTTACGGTTTCATCTGCTTCCACATTGATACGAACATCCCGAACTCCGTCCACTTCCTCAATCACAATCTGATAATGCGGTAAAACGCCGGGAATTTCCAGTAAGGCGTGTTCCACTTGCTTCGGAAAGAAATTAACTCCTTTAATAATCAGCATATCATCGGTTCGTCCTGTAATCGGAGCGATACGCAGATGCGTCCGTCCGCAATCGCATTTTTCGCGTGAAACAATTTTTGAAAGATCGCCGGTTCGGAATCGAATCACCGGAAGCGCCTGACGAGTTAATGAAGTTACTACAATTTCTCCTTGTTGTCCGTCCGGCAGAGGTTTTCCGGTTACGGGATCAAGAACTTCGACCAGATACTGATCTTCCCAGACATGAATTCCGGCGTGGGCGGGACAATCCATGCCCAGCGTTCCCACTCCTCCGGTTTCCGTCATTCCGTAAATATCGAACGACTCAATACCAAGTTCCAACTCAATCCGTTTCCGCATTCCATCGGAAAAACTTTCCGCGCCGAAAATACCGATTTTCAGACACGGTAATTCGATTTTCATTTCTCGCATTACTTCAAGGATACGAATCGTGTACGAAACGACTCCGCAAAGAATTTTCGTATTAAAATCTTTTGCCAGACGAACTTGTCGTTCGGTGTTACCGGAACCGGTGGGAATGACGAACAGTTCTGCTTTTCTTGCTCCGTGATACATTCCGAACCCGCCGTTGAACAGACCAAACGACGGCGTAATTTGTACCGGATTACCTGAAACCGCGCCTGCCATCACGTAACACCTTGCCATACATTCCGCCCATTGTTCAAGGTCGGCTTCATTGTACGGCATCACCACCGGACTTCCGGTGGAACCGCTGGACATGTGCATTTCACGAATTTCATTGTTGCCAACACAACACATTCCAAGCGGATACGTTTGACGAAAATCTTCTTTATTTAATGTCGGAAGTTCCGGTAACTGTTCCATGTCGCCGAAATCTTCCGGTTGCTTTAAACCTAACGCCGTAAAACGTTTACGATAATAATCGTTTCGGGTCAAGACCCAACGAAGTGTTTCCCCTAAACGCCGGTTTTGAAGCGATTTAAGTTCATCCGCCGACATGGTTTCCGCTAAAGAATTAAAATAACGTTTCATGTTTATTCCTAATCACAGTATGTTCATTTTTAAGTTTAGAGTGTAACTTTAAAATTATATTAAAGGGCGCCTCTAAAAATATCATTTGGGAACTTCTAAAAATTCGTTTTTTAATCACAACGTTTTATGAAAAATCATTTATTCCTAATGTACTCATCGCCATTTAGATTTCGGTTTTTGTTTTCATTGATACCGTCCCTAGCGGGGCTAAGATAGGATAAATTGGGACAAATAATTCTGTGATTAAAAATGAATTTTTAGAGGTTCCCTAAAGACAGAAACAAGTATAACCGAATCGAAAAAAATTTTCAATGCTTTTTCGATTATTTTTCAGAAAACGTAATCTATCAGTGGAATATTTGTTTTTCATGGTCAGACCAGCAATTTCCATAGAGCGTGCAGATGACGCCGATTTGCGCCGATAAGAAAAAATGAACGACAACTAATAATAAAAGCGATCTGCGTCAATCTTGACAATCTACGTTATTTGTGTGCTAAAAAAATGATTCCACTGATATGTTACGAAAAATTTTCCAGCGTTTACAGATTGGTTGTTAAAATGGGTAAGAAATTTCAGATTGTTTCGGCATTTTGTGAGATAATGATTCACGTCAAAGCCGCCCCAAAAATTAAAAAATCGGTGCAACCGAAAAACTTTCAACAGTTAACTCCGGCAACGTTACAACCGCAATTTGCGGTACTCTAACTCGTCGGAATGCTCCGGGATTTAAAAGCAAGGTGTTGCCGTGCATTTGAAGTTGTGGGACATGAGTGTGTCCGTAACACATTAAATCCCAATGTCCCGAATCTAATTCTGTGGTGAATTGGTTCAGACGATGACCATGCATAAAACAGATTTTTTTATATTCCCATTCCAAAGAGCCGAACCAATCGTGGACGGTTTGACCGTATTCTGTTGCCGCAACACGCAATAAATCAAGATCACTATCGTTGTTGCCGAAAACAAAATGCGTTTCGATTCCCTGAAACGCCTGAATAATTGTTATTCCTCCGATGTCGCCGCAATGAATTATTTTTTCAACGCCGTGCTCCCGAAAAATCCGAACCGCCGTCAATGTTTCGGTAAGCCGTCCGTGTGTATCGCTCAAAACGCCAAGTTTAGACATCATTCACCTTTCAAAATTCACTTTTCAAATAATTTCGATTCAATTTGTACCATATCCGTATAATCAGGAATAATCCAATCCGCGCCAGCCCGCAATAATTGATCGCGTTTCCATAAATCAATTCCTTGCCGAGTTGTTTCGTTTAATGCCACACCAACCGCAAAACCTCCAACTCCTTTAACATCATGCGTTTCCGTGTAACCGTCGCCGAAACCAATCAGTTCGGCGCCGGCAATATTGTTCTCTTTCAGAATTTTGTCAACAATCATCGCTTTGGAAAAAGACGATGCGTCTTTTTGTCCGCCGAAAATTCCGCCGTCAAAATAATCCGTCAACCGAAGTAATTGAACGTCTTTTCGTACAAATTCTTCTTCGGTTCCGCTGACAAGATAAAGTTTCAAACCGTAACGCCGAAGCATTGCCAACAAATCAAATGTTCCCGGCACAACCAATTCCTGCGGATCGAGTCCGTTTTGAAGTTGTTCATGCCGACAACGAACAATCTCAAAAAGTGAACGATAATATTCCTTGAGATAATCTTCAGGATCAGACGGAGTTCCTTCTAATTTTTGAATCAACTGAACCAGAGAATAAAACTGATAAATCGGTTGTTTCCCGATATTCAATTCGATACTATTTTTGGCAATTTGTTCCAATTCGGTTTCGGAAAGGAGTTTTCCTTTTGGTGTTTCCCGAAGAAGTTTAAGAAACTGCCCGATTAAAATCGGATGCCAACCGGCACGAATCACACTAACCGTTCCGTCAAAATCAAACATTGCCGCCTTAGGTCGAACAGCAGGATATTCACGACGAACAATTTCAATCGAAAACATGATTTTTAGTTGATAGTGTGGAAAGTTGATAGTGGAAAGTTGATAGTGGAGAGTGGAGAATTGAGAGTTAGGAGTTGATGTGTTTCTAAATTTCCATTAGTTCCTAAAGTTTCACTAAACTTTTAACGTTCCGTTAAAAATCGTACCATAAACCGATTCCGATTTTATGTTCACGATTGGCGATATGTTCATACTGTTCACTGATTCCGCCGAAATATTGAATACCGATACGAAATAATTGGTTGTGCGCCCCTCGCCATTGCCAGCCTGCTTGAATAGTAATATTGCCGTCGTATTGGCGTTCTTGTAAGAGCATAACGTTGACCGCCGCAAAGGGTTTGCCCCAAAATTCGTTGGTCGGATACAACGAACTGTATTCCGCACCAAACTGAAAATGCCAAGGTCTTGTCCGTTCACCGAGCCAAAAAGCGTAATCCGCTTCTGCATAAAGTTTGATACTTGGACGAAGACGATAAGAAAAACCGAAAAGGAATGCTTCACGGACATAGTTGAGACGTTTTGGGTCAATTCCTTGCTGTTGAAGCCGTAAAATCCGTTCATCGCCCATGTGGGAACTCACATGATAATAACCTGTCCGTACTTGCCATATTTTGTTACCGTATGAAATTGGAAAACCGAATCGGAAATCCTGAGCGTCCATATCCATTCGATTTTCCAGATCAAGCCTGATATGGGCGGAGCCTTCCAAATCGAGTTGAAGCCCTTCCGGGAAAAGAACGCTGCGATTACCATAGCGAAGAAGAGGAGCACGTCCGCCAAGTGTAATATCCCATATCCAACCAATATCTTCATCGTAATTCCAAACGCCTCCGAATCGTGATTCGTTCACACCGGAAAGATAACTCGGATAAATCAGACTTGCAGGGAATAATTGCCATGTCCACGACGGATTTTCCCACGTTTGCATGGCAACGCGATCTGATGAAACACGACGCGACGGCAATTCCGTGTGAGAATCAAACCAAAGCGGCGGAAGTGTTTCGGTTGTTTGACCAAGAAACTGAACATTATACTGAATATTATTAGGATTCCACTGATTTCGATTTTCGTACTGCGAAACCGGTTCGTCCGCACAAAGCAGGGAACCTGTCAAAAAAAACAGTAGAAGGCAACCTAAAAATAAATCTCTCGTCATTTCATTTTGGCATTAAAACAGTCGATTAAAATAATTGTTTAACTATGTGATAAAACGTTCTTATTTTCGGAATCATAACAATCGACCCCAATTAGTCAAGATCAAAAAATTCATTTTGTCCACGAATTTTTAGAGATTTCCAATAGATGTTTCCTTCGGTGTCTATGGAGCGGAATTGCCCCCTTTTGCAGTGAAATTGCCAATGGTCGGAGCAAAGTTGCTCCCCTTCGGCGTAAAATGGATCCCCTTTGGAGCAAAAGTACCGCAATTCAATGTGGAATTGCCTAAAATTAAAGTTTTTCGCATCCGGTTGTTAAAAACAGGAAAATATTGTAGTGATTTTTGCCGTCCCGTTAGGGACGACATGTTGGTAGAAAAAATGATATGAAAAATAATCTGCATCCCGCTAGGGACGACCTATTGGTAACTGGTTTTAAATTTTCACCGTTTGGACAGGAGTTTTTTTTCCGCGTATTGATTTTCTTGACCGTTAAGAGTAAAATTCACACTTGATCGTTACGGTGCGGATTATTGCCGATAAAATGGACTTTTTTAATCCGGCGTTTTGCGAACAGATTATAAACCGTAAAATGTTATTTTTAATCTGTTTTGTTGCTCTATCGCCATTGCTAATTTCATTTTGTCGGCGGCATTTCAGTCACGTAAAGTTATCAAAATCCCGTTTTTCCATTTTTTTAACAAACCACAACATTTTTCTAACAACTAATTGATTAGTCAATCATGTCTTCCACTCACGATGAACTCAGTAAAATTCTAATGGTTGAGCAACTTCCTGCAATGCCACACAGTGCGCTCTCCGTACTGCAACTAGACAACGATGTTGCCAAAGTCAATATTAATGATCTGGTTCGCCCGATTGAGGCGGATCTTGGTCTTGCCGCTCAGGTGTTGAAATTTTTGAACTCTTCCTATTTCGGGTTTCAGAGCGCCATTTCCAATGTGAAACAGGGAATTGCCTTAGTGGGAATTAGGATTGTCAAAAATTTTGTTCTGTGGAAAGCAGTTTTTAGCCTGATTCCTAAAAGCAAAACCGGATCTTTTGACGTCGCTATGCTTTGGCAAGATTCATTACGCCGAGCAATGTTTTCACGGTTTCTACTTTTGGAACTAAAAAAAGGCGATCCCGAAATGGCTTTTGCCGGAGCATTGCTGCAAGATATGGCAATTCCGCTTCTGCTCAAAAAAATGACCAGCGGTTACAGCACGGTGTTGGAACAATTAGCCCAGTCTCCTCAAACACGTCTGTCAACGTTGGAACATAAAGCCTTCGGTTGGACTCATGCGGACGCAGGCGCCGTACTGGGAAAAAATTGGAAACTGCCGACTCCTTTAGTCGAATTGATCGAAAATCACTTAAAAATCGAAGAACAAATCAGTAAATTCAACCAACAACCAGAACAAGCAATTGTTGCACTTTCCGCTTTGCTGCCTTCTGTGGTTGAACCGGATTGGAATGAACGGTCGGACTTTGACAAATTTTTCAATCAAATATTGCCGGAAAAATCAAAACTGCTCACCAAAATTTTCGATAAAGTGGACAGAGAATTTGAACAATACGCCATGATTATTCAAATCGCTAAACCCAAAAAAACGCTGTTCAGTTATTTAGATGAATAAGATAAGGGAACTTCTAAAAATCTCGACTGAAATCGACCGAAATCGATTTTAGCCGAATTGGGTCGATCAAAAAACGAGTTTTTAGAAGTTCCCATAAATAAAAGTGAGGAATCTCTAAAAATGAAAATAATTGCAATCTATCAGTGAAATTTTCGTTTTTTTATAATAATTCAGTGTTTTGAGTAATCAATTTCGTTCAAGTCCCGCTAGGGACTAGAAAACGGCAGGATTCAACTCAATTACAATACAAAAAAAATTCCGCTGATATATTACGAATTGTTTTATCTTGTGATTTGCGGTTAGGAGTGATTGCTCTTAATTTTTTTCTGTCCAATTTTTGGATTGGACAATACGGTTATCCTGATGGAATATCATTTTAACGGAGACGTTTT
>JAIRLW010000167.1 GCA_031259095.1 Planctomycetaceae bacterium
GGAGGAACTTAACCCCACCCCGTTGGGGTGGGCTATAATCTTGACGCCCCTATCGGGGCTAATGTAAAAAACAAAAAATATTTCAAAAAGTAGTTTGTTATTTTAGGAAAGTGCAAATAAACTGAAGCATACGGTTAATATATTCATCACACTTTAAAATTCGTTTTTTGTTTTTAAAAACTTTGTGATCTTTGTGTTAAAAAAATCTCCCATGTCGGTCGATTTTAAACACAGAGAATCGTACAAAAAACCAAACCTCAACCCCCCAATCGCTCAATGCAATTACTTGATGGAAAAAAATTATCGGAAACAATTTGCCGGGAACTGGCAGAGGAAATCAACCGCTTCAAATCGTCAACCGGAATTACACCTTGTTTGGCAGCGGTATTGGTTGGCGAAAATCCGGCAAGTCAGATTTATGTGAGTAACAAAGAAAAAGTCTGCCGGAAAATCGGAATAGCAAGCCGGCTTTTCCGGCTTCCCGTAACGACAACAACCGAAGAACTTTTGGTCTTAATCGAAAAACTCAATAAAGATTCGGATGTTCACGGAATTTTGGTACAATTACCGCTTCCGCGCGGATGTGATGAGTTGCGGATTCTTGATGCGGTTGACCCGAAAAAAGATGTTGACGCTTTTCATCCTGAAAATGTCGGTCTAATTTCACAAGGACGTCCCCGTTATCTTCCATGCACGCCCTATGGAATTCAGCAGATGCTTGTCCGTTACGGAATTGAGACGTCGGGAAAACATGCGGTAATCGTTGGACGCAGCGATATTGTCGGTAAACCGGCGGCTTTGATGTTGGTACAAAAACAATTACCGCAACAATCAGGTGCGGATGCAACAGTAACCATTGTCCATTCCCGAACAAAAAATCTGTCCGAAATTACCCGGCAAGCCGACCTATTAATTGTTGCGATTGGTTGTCCGCGATTTTTGACAGCGGAAATGGTTAAACCGGGTGCGGTTGTTATTGACGTTGGAATCAACCGTCTTTCGGACGGTACAATCTGCGGCGACGTTGATTTTGATAACGTTAAAAATATTGCCGGAGCGATTTCACCGGTTCCGGGCGGAGTTGGTCCGTTGACGATTTCAATGCTCCTGCTCAATACGCTTCGCGCCGCCAAGTTCAGCCAAGAATTCCCAATATAACGTTTTTTTTCTGAATCATTTATCCCATTAGTCTCTAATGTTCCTACACAGAAATTTAGGGACAGTAGGGACAAACGGGAGATAAAGGACAAAGCATTTGATCATTTAATTTTGTTATGATTGGAGTAAATCAATTAAATCTTCTGCGGACAGTTTGTTTGTTTGGTCGGTTCCTTCGAGCAGTTTATCGGCGAGATCGCGCTTTTCGTGATGTAAACGGACAATTTTTTCTTCAATGGTTCCTAACGTAATCAGACGATATACTGTTACGGGACGAGTTTGACCGATTCGATGCGCTCTATCGGTTGCCTGATCTTCAACCGCCGGATTCCACCATGGATCGGTGTGAATCACATAATCTGCCGCCGTTAAATTCAAACCGCTTCCGCCTGCTTTGATACTAATCAAAAACGCATCCGATTCGCCCGACTGAAATGCGTCCACGCATTTTTGACGTTCATGCGACGGCGTGGAACCGTCCAAGTATTGATACGAAATTCCCATGTTATCCAGTTCGGATTTCAGTAAACCGAGATGTTTCACAAATTGGCTGAACACGAGAACTTTATGCCGATTATCTTTCAATTCCTGCATAATTTCACGAAACGCTTCCAATTTTGAACTTTCAATATTACTGTCCGGTAATACGAGTTTGGAATGACAACAAAGTTGACGCAATCGAGTTAACGCCGCGAGTATTTGTAACCGTCCTTGACTTGAATTTTTGTTCTGAATTTCCTGAAGTTCCCGCAGGGCTTTTGTTCGTGTTGTTTCGTAAAACGCCATCTCTTCTTTTGACAATTCAATTTCCCTAACAATTTCCGTTCTTGCCGGCAATTCCTCCAACACCTGTGATTTTGTACGGCGGAGAATAAACGGATGAACCAAACGCCGTAACGTATTTCTTGCGCCCGAAGAATGATCGCGATGAACCGGTACGGCAAAACGATCTTCAAACGATTTTTGCGTTCCCAAAAGTCCCGGATTAAGGAAATGAAATAAACTCCAAAGTTCCATCAGATTATTTTCAATCGGCGTACCGGTCATTCCGATACGAAAATCAGCCTGTAACATCGACGCGGCTTTTGCCCGTTGCGATTCAGGATTTTTAATCGATTGCGATTCGTCAAGAATAACGGTGGCGTATTTCTTTTGGGCAAACAGGTCTATTTCTTGTTGCAACAAAGAATAACTGGTCAACAGAACATCGCGTTTTTTTGCGGAAATAATTAAATGGTCTCGTTCTTCTTTGGACAATCCGATTTTTGTCATAATCGGCTGAATTCGTTTGACTTCCAACATTGGAGCGAATCGTTTTGTTTCGCGTTCCCAATTGAAACAAACCGAAGTGGGCGCAACCACCAACGCCGGTCCCCGATCCGCGCGAAGTAACAATAACGCCAATGCCTGAACCGTTTTGCCGAGTCCCATGTCGTCCGCCAGACAACAGCCGACTCCCCAATTAGCGCAACGCGCAAGCCATTGATAACCTTCCGTCTGATAATCACGCAAATCGCCGACAAAACCCTTTGGAAAGGGAACCTGATAATCCCGCGCTTCCGCAATTTGTTTTTTGATATTATTCCAAACAGTATTTTTTTGCAACGTCGGAATCGCGTCGAAAAAGTCTTCCAGTCCGGCGGCGGCGAGCGAATGAATTTGTATCGTTTTTCCCTTGACATTCGAAAGACGTTTCAATTCGCCAAGACGTTTACGTAACTCATTGGTTAAAGCGAGAAATTTTTTATCGTCTAATTTGATAAACCGGTTTTCTATATTTTCATCCATTAATTCGAGAAGGCGTAAAAGGTTGATGGAATCGTCGTCAACCGAAACCGAACCTTCCGCCGATAACCATTCATTCAACGAAGAAAACGCAAGATTCATATTGCCGAATGTTACGGTTGACGAAACCGAAAATTTTTCACCGTAGGGCCAATAAATTTCGATTTCTTTTTCCGTAACTGGCGACAACGTATCGGTTTTCTTTTTCCTTTTTTTGACCGGAGTTTCAGCGGTTGTTTTTGTTTCAATATCTTTTAATTCGGACAAAAAGGTTAATGCGTCATTCGGCGTTTCAAAAACATATTGATCTTTGGAAATCGCCGACGCGGATTGAAACGACTTTATTTTTGAAACGAATTGTTCGCGTTTTTGAATTTCCGTTTTGAGATTTCGTACGGTTTGCATTTTTTGACCGTCGGTTTCTTCGATCACTCGTTCCGAACCAACTCCCGGACGATGTGCCTGACTTTTTTCGCCGAGCGGTTTGACAAAAAATTCCGACTGAATTCCTTCACCGTTCGGAGTAAGATACAAATATAATTTCAAATCGGCAGGAATTTCGGGAACATCGGCAAATTCGATACGCGCATCGGTTTTAACCATTAATGTTCCGGCAAGTTTTCCTAACAGCGAAGTCAACGACGCTTCGGCGTCTTTGGGAAAAATTTGTCCCTTTCCGCCGAGAATCGTACGAATTTGCATTTCCGGTTTTGAAAGTTTGATCACTTTAAAACGTAACGGAGTTTCTTCAATAACGAAAAAACTACTGTTTCGATCATCCGTATGATTGAAATATTCATGAAGCGGCGGTGAAAACGTAACATGCCATTGTCCGTCTTTTTCCTGCATCGAAATTTCGCCGTGTCCCGTAACTAATTCTATCGGCTGCGACGGATTGGTTGCCGAAAACAATAGCGGATGTCCGATAAATTTTAACGCAACTTCATCTTTAAATTCATAGTCCGTTCCACGATAACCGTAACGTGATAAAACCTGAATTGAGGAACAAATATCTCGATCCTGATCCGTAAGAAATCGAAACGTATTCATTGATTTGTACAACCGCGAAAGAGCCAACGGTTTTCCGGTTGTCCATGAGCGTGATTTTTCGTTCCATTTTTGTTCGTAAGGAATAAACTCAATAGACAAACCATTGGGTTCGATTTTAATTCGCCAAATTAACCGTGATTTTTCCTTTTCCTTTTCCTTTTCTTGAACGGTAACAGATTTTTTTGTCGTAACGTCAACCAATGCTCCCAGCGAATCGAGAATAAGTTCCCATGATTTTCGCGGAGTCATTAAATTCCGAAGCGGTAACGATTTTGATTTTGCACGAAAAACTTTTACCCAACCGGAATCGGGAGGTTTGGCGGCGCCGAGTGTTTGAGCCGTTTCGAGCGATTCCGCCGCAATCCAAGGAAACGCGAGTCGGTTTTTCTTGGCATATTCCAAAAGGAGAAGGTTCAATTCCGGTTCGGTTTTGAGTTGAAACCAAATACCTTCACATCCATACAAAAGAAACGGTAACCAAAATGGTTTCGACGATGGATTATTAAGCGTGTTCAAAGAAATAGGATGGTGTTCCAAACCGTTCAAACGTTGCGTTATAGAGTTGAGTATTGACCAGCAACTGTCCAACGGCATTGAAGCAGCGGGATTTTGGGAATACGGATTTTTCAACGCGGAAACCGCTTGAACCATTTTCGATACAATATGGCGGTCGCCGACCGCCAGTTCGGTAAGACAATGAAAAATACCGGAAAGATAAGGAATCGGCAAATTTTTGTTCCATTTAAAATTCGGCAATATTTTGTACATTGCCCGATAAGACCTGATTGCTTCTTTATAGTTACCAATAAAAAACGACCGGTGAGCGTCGAGCAAAACAGGAGCAATGTAACCCGATAACTGATTAAGACGCGGATCATCCAATTTACCGGCACAAAAAGCGTAATCCAATAAAAGAATGTGCAACGAAAAATCGTTTTGCGAATTATTGGCTGCTGGAATCAATATTTCCAACATATTACCCAACCCTGCTATTTGGTAACATAAAGTCTGGATTAAAAAGAACTGACCGATTGCGGACTGAATCTCTGCATTGGTTTCATCAAACCAAAAACGCGACGGTTCTGAAGAACAAAAATCTTTTATTGCATTATAAAAAATGATCTGTTTTGACGGATCGCTTTGTAAAATGTACGGAAAAACCGTGTGCAAACTGAGAATGTTTCTCGTAATCAAAATATGACGAAATTCGCGGATAATATCTGCCGGAGCGCTGGGACGTTCAAAAGAACGTTTATTGTAACTCGAAAAGTGACGGCCCGAAAAAAAATATTGTCCGCCGATTTTGGCAAAAAGCGTGTCGGCATATTTTTGATACTGTTTGGATTGGACAAGTTGCCGAATAATCAGTTCACGGTATTCGTCGGCGCAATAAAGAAGCGTATTACCGATTAACCGAATCCAACCATCTTTGGCAAGTTTTTCAAAATTCAAATTAACGTCAATAGGACTCGACGGTGATCGGGTTACAATATTTCTCCGGTGTGAATAGACGATGGCGACAGACGTGTTACCGGAAAGAATTTTTCTGCAAAGTTCCTGAACAATTATTTTACTGATCGGTGCGGTGTGAATTGCTGTAAGATAAAGAATATTTTTGTCATTTTCCATAAGAGCATCAAAACGTTCTTTCCAGTTCGCTTTCGGCGTAAAATCTGCAACAGCAGACGATTTATCTTGTATTGACATGGTATAACAAATTTAATGTTAATTTAATTTTTCTGATTATTTCACCTTTTGGGGGATAATTATTTACGTTAAAAAATCAAGAGGTAGGCGATATTTTGCCCGAAACGCTGCTACCTGATATTGCCCCCAGATTCTGAAATAATCAGTAATTTTTAGTATTTTTTAATACATATACTTTGAACAGTAACAAATTGAGTTTGTTTAGGAACGCGGACGTATCGCCTGCAACAATAAAATAACATTTTATCGTTCCATGCAGGCGGAACATTTGCGTCCTAAAAACGCCCCATTGAGAACCGTGTAAAGTAAGTGTAAGCAAAGTAAGTGTAAATAGTTAATCAGTCCGGTTGAAAACTCGTTGGAAAACAACCGACTGAAAACTCAGATTTTGGGATCATTGTCAATATACTACATATTATAGTCTTGTAAAGAGAGTGTTTTCAAATAGACTTTTCACGATTAAAAACTACTAGGGCGTGTTGCCCCTAATCTTGACAGGTTTTATTGAAATGAAAAGATTATAGTCCGTCATGAAATGGTCAGAAGTCACCTCTAATCGAGTTAAACACCTCCTGCCCGTGCAGCGTGGTCATGTAGTTATCGACCATCTCCCTTTCCTGCAAGTTCTGGAATCGATGACCGAAAACGGCTGTCGTTGGCGTGTGTTACCGGCTCATTTCGGTCATTGGTTTACCATTTATCGCCGATTTCGTCGTTGGATTGAACAGGGCATTTTCGACCGTATTGAAGAGTCTTTACGGTCTCAAAAGATTCAGGATAAAGGAGTTAAAGAATTAGCGTTGGACAGCGCTTAGGTCAAGGTGCATCCCGACGGCGCCGCCAAAGAAAAATCGAAAACAA
>JAIRLW010000180.1 GCA_031259095.1 Planctomycetaceae bacterium
ACGCGGTCGTCTTCAACCGCTCTATTTAGACGCTTTTTGTCCAGAAACCAGTGCGGGCGGGACGCCCGCGATCCTGATAAAATGAGTTTTTAGAAGTTCCCTGAATAGTTACTCGGCAAAACGTTGCCTACCTTGATTTTGGGCGATCACCAATTGGTTTGGAGTTCTCCAATTGGTTTTTGGAGTTCTCCAATTGACTTTTGGAGTTCTCCAATTGGCTTTTTGAGTTCTCCAATTGACTTTTGGAGTTCTCCAATTGACTTTTGGAGTTCTCCAATTGACTTTTGGAGTTCTCCAATCGGCTGGTTTTTCTACCAATATGTTGTCCCTAACGGGACAAAAACACGGACATTCATCGATATTTCAATTGCTTCGTCGTCTTTTAAGTTGTTCCTAACGGGACAAAAACACGGACATTCATCAGTCGCCTACCTGATCGCTACTGAATAGTTCTGTTAGTTTCAGTTGATTTCAATTGATTTCAGTTTAGTTGACTGAAATTGACTGAAATTGATTGAAATTGACTGAAGTTGGCTGAAGCCGAATAAAAATCATGTTCAAGAGGAGTTATTTCCTAAATGGAGTGAGAATACTATCAAGGAAACCGTTGAACATTGGCGTTTCGTAATCCCAAAAATAAAGGTAGAGTATTGCCGTGAAAACCAAAACAAGGATACCGCCGATCAAGGCTCCGCGTGAGGTTTGCATTTCGATTTTTGTTTTCGAAACGGGTTCGTAGGGAGTTGAGCGCGGCATGGTGATTCGGAAAACGGTTAGCACGACAAGCACGGAAGCGAATGTAATTGCCATTCGGTCTAAAAATGCCATGTCGGGTAAAAGGAAAAATTTCAGTAAGGCGTAAATAATCGGCGACAAAATGAGTGCGGTTGGACCGCAAATAGCCGGAGCCTTTTTCGACGCAAAACCAAACAGAAACACCGCCAGAATACCCGGCGAAATAAACCCCTGAAATTCCTGAATGAAATGGAACACACCGCCCAATTCAGGACGATTCAACATCGGAGCAATCAGGCAACTGGTTACGGTGAACAGCAGCACACAGAAACGTCCGACAAAAACTAATGTTTTATCTCCGGCGTTGCGATGTAAATATTCTTTGTAAATATCCATTGTGAAAATTGTCGAAGCGGCGTTGAGCATGGAGGCGAGTGAACTGATTACCGCGCCAAGCATTGCCGCCAACATGAATCCGCGAAAACCGCCCGCAGGAACCAGTTTACTCATCAGCAACGGAAACGCCGCATCGTAATCATAACCCGCTAATTGCTTTTCAACAACAATTTTATCCTCTTTGGGAAGGGTTGCGTTTTTCTTGGCAATTTCAGCAAGAATCTGTTTATTTTGTTCCAACAACAATTCATTATTGACAATATCGATTTTTATTTGGGCAACAGCCGCATTGTATAAAACAATTTCTGTTGCTTTTCCCTGTTCAATTTTTGCAAAATCTGCGTCAAAAGGAAAAACTTTACGATGACTGTCGGGATCGGTTTTGACCCCGAAAAACCAATGCCGAACCGTTTTTTTAGGAGGTAAATGTTGACCGTCAGGATCGTCTTTAACCGATTCAAATGTTTCGAGAACAACTCCGTTATTTTCTTTGGCGGATGCGCTGACACGCATATCGCCGCTGAAAAGGTTAAAGGCGATAAGTCCCGGAAAAACAACAATGAACGGAATAATCAGTTTCATTGAAGCGGCAAAAACAATTCCTTTTTGTCCTTCGGCTAATGACCGCGAACCGAGTGTGCGTTGCATGATGTATTGGTTGAGTCCCCAATAGTAGAGGTTTGGAATCCAAAGTCCGAGCATCAGAGCGGTAATCGGCAACACCCCGTCGTTCCAAGGAAGATTCATCCGAAGTTTGTGCGCGTTCAGAACTCCGAATCGTTCGCAACCGCTGGAGTTGTTCTTAATTTGGGCGACTTCTGTTTCGGAAATTTCGGCGCCGGATTGAATAGCGATTGTTTGAACAGCGTCGTCTATTGTTTTTGGATCTGCGTTACCGAGTGCGTTTATTGCAAAGACGAGAACAATCGCTCCGCCGAAAATCAGAGCGGAACCTTGCAGCAAATCCGCCCACGCACACGCTTTTAAACCGCCAAAGAAAACATAAGTTGCCGCCAGAATACCAATCAACCACGAAAACGTAACAATGTCCAACGGAATACCGAAATAGGTTTGGTTATCGAAAAAGGTCGAATAAACTTTTGCGCCGGAATAAATCACTGCTGTTGTGTTGACGGTAACAAACGTGATCATCATAATCAACGACATAAAGGTACGTGAAAACCGGTTATAGCGTTTTTCGAGAAATTCCGGGATGGTATAAATTCCTGCTTTGAGAAATTGCGGTAGAAAGATAAACCCGACAATAATCAATGTAACGGCAGCCATCCATTCATAAGACGCAATTGCCAATCCGACATAATTGGCGGAGGAGCCGGACATTCCGACAAATTGTTCGGTGGAGATATTGGCGGCGATGAGCGAGAACCCAATCAACCACCAACCAAGACCGCGGCCGGCAAGAAAATACGATTCACTGCCTTCGGAGCCGCGGCTCATTCCAATACCAACCGCAACAACCGCAACAATAAATCCAATAAAAATTGCCAAATCAATAATGGCGGCTGTTGTAAATTCCGGCGCAAGAGCAAAAAGAGTAAAACATTCCATGAGAGTAAGTGATTGAGTTAGACAAAAGGAAATTGATCATACTTAAAAATTCGGAAGCACATAACGTTTATACTATCCGTATCGGTCAATCCGGCGATTAAAGACGTTCATTGACCATAACCATAAAATCATTGCAAATTTTCCTAAAAAAGCAACCCCGCGCCAAAATAAAATTTCCTAAAGGCATTTCTCGTCTTTAATGTCCCATTTGTCCCTAATGTCCCTTCTCTGTGGGAGAATAGAGACAATAGAGACAATAAGGACTGATGGGACAAATCATCAGATTTTTTACAGTTCCCAACCATTTCGGCGCGGGTCGCTTAACAATTTGTTTGCTTCTTCGTTGTCGGTTTTCATTTCGGCTGCATTCCAAGCAATCTTCTTGCCGACACGGAACGCCAC
>JAIRLW010000234.1 GCA_031259095.1 Planctomycetaceae bacterium
TTACACAATTCGAACATGTTGCGGAACATTTTACTGCCATCAAAGATGATCCGCGAACTCAAAATTGGTTACACTCACTTGTCCGTTATGGGTTAGCGGTCAGTAAGATGAGTAAAGAAATCGTTACTAAGGCATTTTCAAAAATTCTCAACGAAAAGGAGGCTGAAAAAATGGCTACTTCTACAATGCAGGAACTTATAACTCAAGGTCGAAAAGAAGGTAAAAAAGAAGGTCGAATAGAAGGTCGAATAGAAGGTAAAACAGAAGGAAAAACGGAAGCACTACGCGATGCCGTTTTGAAGGTTTTGCGCAAGCGTTTTACGAAGGTTCCTAAAAGAATTGAAACAGTGATTCAGAAAATGAATGACCCGATTGCTTTGGAGTCTTTGCTTTCCTACGCCTTAGATTGCCGGACACTGGACGAATTCGTAACTGCTTTACGGTAAAACTCCGAATAGATACTCCGCAACATTAATAAACAAGATTTTTTTTTGCAACAATATATTTGGTGTGGAAAATTTCTATTTGAAATAGATAATCTGTTTACGTTGAAACGATCAAGGCGGGAAGGTTATTGCCTCACGAACTAATTGAGGTTTAAGAATATTGAAATTGTAACTGGTTCAGAGATTGGGAAAACGGTAGGCAGCAAGATAAAATAATTTTGAAACAAATCGATCAAATGATGATTATTTATTCAAAATAGTTTCGGTTGCGATAATTGTTATTTCGATCCTTTCATTTGATTAAAATCTGATAAACGAGGAAAAGATGTCTTTATTAGAGCCGCTTCCTATGACTCGTGACGAGATGTTGTTACGTGGCTGGTCGGGAGTTGACGTTGTTTTTGTTACCGGCGATGCTTATGTTGATCATCCTAGTTTTGCGGCGGCGTTATTAGCGCGAGTTCTTGAGGCTGATGGATTCCGTGTTGGCATTCTTGCGCAACCGGATTGGCGTTCTGCTCAGGCTTGGACGACCTTTGGCAGACCGGAGTTGGCCTTTTGTGTTTCAGCCGGCAACATGGATTCCATGATAAACCATTACACGGCAAACCGTAAGGTGCGCAACGAGGATGCTTATAGTCCGAATGGTCAAATTGGTCTTCGTCCTGATCGGGCGACACTTTCCTACTGTCAACGGGCGCGCGAAGCCTATTCGGATTGTACCGTTATTGCCGGCGGAGTTGAAGCGAGTTTGCGGCGGCTTGCTCATTATGATTATTGGAGCGATAAAGTCAAACGTTCTATGGTGTTGGATTCCAAAGCCGATCTGTTGGTTTATGGAATGGGCGAAACACCGCTTCTTCAGATTTTGCGGCGTCTTCGTAACGGCGAACCGGTCAGTGAAATCCGTAACATTCGCGGAACGGCTTACCGCCTTAAACAAACGGAAGACTTGCCCGAAGAAACCGAAACAACAATTCATTTACCGACCCACGAAGAAGTTGAAGAGGATAGATCGAAATTTTCCAAAATGACGCGGATGATTTATGAAAATCTCAATCCGTATCTTGGTGTTACGCTTGTTCAGGAACATGCGTTGGAAGCCGTTGTGGTCAATCCGCCGTCGTTTCCGTTACAACAATCGGAAATGGATAAAATTTACACATTACCGTTTACCCGAAAGCCTCATCCTGTTTATAGTAACGCAAAAATTCCGGCGTGGGAAATGATTAAGAATTCTGTACAGATTCATCGCGGTTGTTTCGGCGGCTGTTCTTTTTGTTCGCTTACCGCTCATCAGGGCAAATTCATTCAAAGCCGGAGCCGTGAATCTGTTGTTACTGAAATAAATCAAATTGCCGCGCAACAAGAATTTCGCGGAATTATTAGTGATCTTGGCGGTCCTTCGGCGAACATGTTTTCGCTTGGTTGTCAAAACGCCGAAGCCCAAAATATTTGCCGTAAAATATCATGTTTAACGCCGGAACCGTGTCCGAATTTGAATACGGATCATTCGGAACTGATTGAGTTGTTGCGGACAGTTCGTAACATTCCCGCGGTGAAACAAGTATTTATCGCATCCGGTATCCGAACTGATCTGGCATTGCTGGACACACGTTACATTAAAGAGATTGCCGAACATCATATCGGCGGTCATCTCAAAACGGCGCCGGAACATACAGATATAACTGTACTAAAATTGATGAATAAACCGCCGATAGATAATTATGATCAATTTTGTTCAATATTTAAAAATATCAGCGCGAATGCCGGAAAAGAACAATATCTTGTTCCTTATTTGATGGCGGGTTTCCCCGGAACAACGCTTAAAATGATGGTTGAAACTGCGGTGTATCTGAAAAAACATGGTATTCGGTCGGAACAGGTTCAGGAATTTATTCCGGGACCGTTTGAATTGGCGACCAGTATTTATTATACGGGAATCAATCCGCTGGACGGTCAACCGGTTTATGTACCGAAAAAATTCAGAGAACGGCGGCTTCAAAAAGCGTTGTTAATGTACGATGATCCGAATAATTATCACGATATTAAATCAGCGTTACATGAAACAGGACGAAACGATTTGATTGGTAATTCTCCCGATTGCCTTATTCCGCCTTATCCGTCTAAATCGCTTGCGTTACGCCGAAGTTCAAAGGTCAAACGATTACAAAAACAAAACGAACGGGACAAGAAAATAAAAATAGAACGCCGTCAAAAATTTGAACAGGAATTTCAAAACCGTAAACCGATTCAAAACCGTGAACGTTTTGATAATCGTGAACGTTTTGAAAATCGTGAACGACCGCAAAATCGTGAACGTTTCGAAAACCGTGAACGACCGCAAAATCGTGAACGTTTTGAAAACCGTGAACGACCGCAAAATCGTGAACGTTTCGAGAATCGTGAACGGACACAAAATCGTGAACGTTTCGAGAATCGTGAACGGACACAAAACCGTGAGCGTTTCGAGAATCGTGAACGGACACAAAATCGTGATCGTTTCGAAAACCGTGATCGACCTCAACATCGTGATCGTTTCGAAAACCGTGATCGACCTCAACATCATGATCGTTTCGAAAACCGTGATCGACCTCAATATCGCGACCGTTCCGAAAACCATGAGCGACCGCAAAATCGTTAACGGACACAAAACCGTGAACGTTTTGAAAACCGTGATCGACCTCAACATCGTGATCGTTTCGAAAACCGTGAGCGACCTCAACATCGCGACCGTTTCGAAAACCGTGATCGACCTCAACATCGCGACCGTTTCGAAAACCGTGATCGACCTCAATATCGCGACCATTCCGAAAACCGTGATCGACCTCAATATCGCGACCGTTCCGAAAACCGTGATCGACCCCAACATCGTAATCGTTCCGAAAACTATGACCGACCTCAATATCGTGATCGTTTTGAAAATCGCAACCGAAATCAAAACGATAACCGCACTGAAAACCACAACCGGATTCAAAAATATGATGATAAAGAAACCGTTTCGGGAAATGATCAACAAGTTTTTCCAAAGGAATCGTCGGAAAATCAGCGGAAACAGGAACAACGCAAACCGTTTCAAAAACGACCGATAAAAAATTTCAAAAATAACCGGCATCAACGTAATAAAAATTCAGATGTTCCCAATCCCCGCCGTTCACGAAAAAATCCGTAATAAAATAGTGATGAAGAAAGATTACGAACTTCTTGATTTTGGTAACGGTCGGCGTTTGGAGCGTTTTGGTTCATATATTCTTGATCGTCCCTGTCCGGCGGCGGAACATTGTTGTTTAGAAAAGCCGGTTTTGCGGGAACGGAGCGATTCGCAGTTTGTGCTTTCGTCACAAAATTCTGAACGCGGTTATTGGACAAAGGAATTGGATTCGTGGTTGGTTTCATTTGGGGCGTTCAACATGGAATTGAGTTGTACGCCGTTTGGTCATGTTGGAGTTTTTCCTGAACAACAAATTAATTGGAACCGGATTACGTTTACTCTTGCGGCGGCGTCAAAACAACGGTCGGAGACCATTCATGTTCTGAATCTTTTTGCGTACACCGGCGGAAGTTCATTAGCGTCGGCGTCGGCGTCGCCGAATGTTTCAGTGGTTCATGTTGATTCTGCGCAAGGTGTTACGCAACGGGCAAAACGAAACGCACAGTTAAACGGTTTGAATAGTATTCGGTTTATTGTTGAAGATGTACGGAAATTTGTACAGCGTGAACTTCGGCGGAAACATTATTATGATGCGATTATTCTTGATCCTCCGGGTTATGGTCATGGTTTCAAGGGCGAATCATGGAAACTGATGGAGGATTTACCTTTATTATTGTCCGATATTAATGGTTTACTGAGTGCGAATCCTTGTTTTATTCTCTTGACGGCGCACACTTCGGGATTTAATAGTTCCGCCATGCGGACAATGATGAATGACGCTGGAATGTTACGTCAATGGCGTTGGGAAGAATTTGCAATGAAAATTCCGGCAACAACCGGAAAACAA
>JAIRLW010000277.1 GCA_031259095.1 Planctomycetaceae bacterium
TTTATTTTTCGGATTTTCATTTATACTAACAACCAATAACGGAATCAACATAAACCGTTACCGGAAACTTTAACCCGAAAACAACAACATTTGACCGAAAACTTTGAACAATGTATTTCTTTCCATTTCTACTAACGGTGTGTTTTTTTATTGTAATTTTAGTTATTGCGGGTTGGGGATTACGCCGGACGTCGGATGTTCGAGATTTTTTTCTGGGCGGTCAAACACTTGGGGCTTGGCTTTTAGCATTTTCATACGGAACCGCTTATTTTAGTGCGGTCATTTTTGTCGGTTTTGCAGGCAAGTTCGGTTGGCAATTCGGATTGAATGCTCTTTGGGTCGGCATCGGTAATGCAATCATTGGTTCCGGTTTAGCGTGGCTGGCACTTGGTCGGCGGACAAGAAGAATGACGCACAACCTCAATGTACAAACAATGCCGGAATTTTTTGCCGCACGGTATGAAACAAACGGTATGAAAATTATTACGGCGTTAATCATTTTCATTTTTCTGGCTCCGTATTCGGCATCGGTGTTTACCGGTTTGAGTTATTTGTTTGAAATTGTTTTTGAACGGAGAGTAAGTTTCACTGTTGTTTTGACGGTTATTTCGGTAATTTCATTCCTTTATATTACTTGCGGCGGTTACAAGGCGATTGCCCGAATTGATTTTATTCAGGGAATGATCATGTTCGGCGGTTCCCTGTTAATGGTTTATGTTATTGCCAAAAACAACGGAGGAATTTCGGCGGCGGCAACAGAACTTTCCGCAAAACTCAATGAACGAATTGCGTCCGGTGAAATCAAATTACCGCCTTGGTATGTTTTGCCGTCGGTGGTGTTTATGACTTCATTCGGAGTTTGGGGACTTCCGCAAATGGTTCATAAATATTACGCCATTCGTGATGAAAAAGAAATTAAACGCGGGGCGTTGATTACAACAATTTTTGCCTTAGTGATTGGTTGTGCCGCTTATATTACCGGCGCCATGACTCATTTGATGGAACCAAACAAAATTCCGCGCACGGTGTTGGGCGGAGTTAATTTCGATCAATTAGTTCCTGATTTGGTGGCGTTGCATTTACCGCAAGTTCTGTTAGCGGTGATTTTATTACTTGTTTTATCGGCGTCGCTTTCGACCTTGAGTTCATTGGTTCTCGTATCCGCTTCGGCGGTAACAATAGATTTATACAAAGGTTATCTTAATCCCAAAGCGTCAAAACAGTCGGAGTTATTGTTAATGCGAATACTTTGCGGAATATTTATTCTTATTTCCTATTTAATTGCGTTATTCAAACCGGCGTGGATTGTATCGTTGATGTCGATTTCATGGGGAGCGGTTGCGGGTTCATTTCTGGCTCCTTATCTTTACGGTTTGTTTTGGAAACGGACAACAAAATTAGGCGCTTACGCTGGAATGTGGACGGGGTTGCTGGTTTCTAACGGGTTGTATTGGTATTGGTTTATAACGGAAAATCCCGCCGATGCCGGAGCCAAAGCGCCGCTTGCCGCATCGATTGCCATGGTTGTGCCGTTAATTGTTGTTCCGGCAGTCAGCCTACTAACCGCGCCGCCAAAATCGGAAACAATTCAAAAAGCCTTCGAATAAAAGTAGAGACGCAATGTATTGCGCCTCTACTATCCAATGAATTTTTATAACCCGTCAAAAAATAAAAACCGAATTTTAAAGGGTAATAAGTTTCGTTATAAAAATAAGCATTAAAGTATCAATATCCTTGTTGCAGAATCTACAAGGCAGTGCGCGAAAATAACTTGATCAATAGTACGAACATTAATAAAAATCAAACTTATAAAAAACACAATAATTGTAAAGACAGCAATCTTAACCCTGAAAAGGCGATAGATATTGTATTGTGTAAAATGGTTGATTATTTTTTGTGAAGTTCATGCGAAAAACAGCGTTATCATCTCGCCGCCGCTTCAGGACTATGGCTATTATTCGTTACACGCCCCGTTGGACGGGCTATAATCCGACAGCCCTTGCAGGGCGTAGGGAAAACACTATTTCCTGTTATATTAATTGTTGCAAAAAACAACATCCATACTCAATGAGACGCCTCAGATCAACTTAGTTTTGCGCTGCCAAAAACAGGCGACCTTTCGTGGAAAGACCGCCTATTGTTTTGTTATTTACGGTAAAACAATATTGTTTTCGTTTGTTCAGACCGTAATACGTTTGATATTGAGACTGTCAAGATTGGTCGTACCGAGTTTCAATGTTTCGCCAAGACCAATGTGTGCGGCTTGTTCCAACGTAACATTGGTAAACCGTTGAGCAAATTTTATTGCAGCAGTATCAACCGCAACAATATCTTTGGACATAAACAACGCCTTGACCAAAACGGCGTCGGCTTCTGATTTGCCTCTCGGACCGTTTGATTTCATAATCCGATAAGCGTCAACAATGTTGAGAACCGGTCGTTTCACCCAAGTGCAACTGTCCGCAATACACTGTTGCAAACCTTCTCGGTGAAACCATTTATTGTCCCAAACGAGTCCCATGTAATTTTTCATGGCAATCGTTATTTTGGCTCCGCTATGAACCTTGAGAACCGGAACATTAAACCATGCGTCACAATCAAGCAGAGCTTCATGAATCTGCGTTTTTTTCAGAACTTTACCTTCCGGAATTTCGACTTCACGGTAATAACGGACATCGTTACCGGGAACAATTTTTCCGCCCGCTTCCAGAACAGCGGCTTCAATTCCACTGTTTTTGTAGCAATTTTTCCATTCGTCGCAGGTGTGATCAAAAACAACCACTTCGGCGGCTCCGGCGGAAAGAATTTGTGTGACTAATTCCTTAATCAAAATCGGATTGGTATCCGCTGCCATTTCCGGTGTTTTGTCCCAACCGATATTCGGTTTGATAACAATTTTCTGACCTTTTTTGACGAAATTTCCGATTCCGCCAAGTTCCGCAATCGCTTTTCGGAACATGACGTCGGGTTCGCCGCCCATCACAGCAACCAAATCCGGCGTACCGGTTTTAACGCTATTCTGTGCAAAAACATCGAACGCATCAAAGTTACCAACAGCCGCAGCCGTTCCGGCAACTCCAAGCGTCTTCAAAAACTCTTTACGGTTCATTTCCATAAAAAAATCTCCTATATTATTAGGTTGTAGGTTGAAAGGTTAAAAAAATACTTGGGCATCTCTAAAAATTAATTTTATTTCGATTTCAGTCAACTGAAATCGATTAAAATCGAATCGTTTGTTTTTGGAAAAGGATATTTAGAGGTTCCCACTGATCAAAAACTCAAATCGGTTGCAGTTTAAGTAATTTCCTGCTTCATTTATCTATTAAAATTGAACGGACGGATTGTTTCGGAATTTCATAATGCGTTTGGTATAAGACAACGCGGCGAATCACAAGGAATACACAAAGATTTTGTACATTGGGTTTAACAACATTGGACGAAGTATTCTGATCAAAAACGGACTGGAAACTAACGGAATTTTCATAACATCAAGATGAAATTTTACCTTCATTCGGAGTTTGCATTTTTCACAAACAATTAAAGCGAGTTTATTTTTACCGAAAGAACATATTTGAACCATTATATTACTATTCAAATGTTCCGTCAAGAGGAAATTCAACCCATTACGGCATCGCCCAAAAAATTCCCCGGCGTTTATAGACAGGTTGTTAAAATGGGTAAAATTTCAGGTTGTTTCGGAATTTTAGGTCAACAATTGAAGGGCAAGTGATGTTTCGGGCGAAACATCGCCTACCTCTGGACTTTTGATTTCAATAATTATCCCTCAAAAAGATGAAACAATCAGAATGCCAAGAACAATTGGGATATTGTTTTAATGCTATTAAGTTGAGGAATGTCCATCAGCACGGCAAATAGAAACAAATCCGCCAAAATGCCGGCAATCACAAGAAAAAACAGTTTCTCGGTTCGGGTAAATTCCAAAGATAATTTATTTTCAAACATTTTTAAATCTCCTTCTCACAAATTTGAACAATACTGGTCATTTCTGAATTTGCAGAGCAATCTCATTGAACATCAACTCATTGAACATCAAGATTTATTCTGCCATTTTGACACAGTTCAACTAACTGTGGTAATTATATTGCAACAATTGCGCCAACTGCGGCGTTTTTTATTTTATTCTTAAAAAATATTTATAAATTGTTTATTATCAAGAAGTTATGCACATAATAAAAGTGGTTGATCGGTACATTGATTAAGGGAATATCTGATCAAAAGAAAACAAAAGTGTATTTTTTTTGCAAAAATCTACAACACGATTGTCTCAAATTACTACACCATTGATAAACTATCAACTGCTAAAAATATCTTTTGCCCAACCATAAATTTATCACCATAAATTTATCTTTTAAAGATTATTGTCTTATTGATTGTTGCCGTCCCTTATGTCTCTAATACGTCTCTAAAATTTCCTGATTTGGTTTTTTACTTGCGATAATGCCGCATGAGGTGAATGAATCTTAACTAAATCTTAACTAAATCTTAACTAAATCTTAATCAAATCTTAATCAAATCTTAATAATTTCTTAACAATTCATAGTATAATTTTGTGAAATGAGTTTTCTATGGGAATCTCTAAAAATTCGTTTTTTTTACCACAACATTTTATGGATAATCATTTGTCCCTAATGTCCCTTTAGTCCTTAAAGTCCCTCAAAAAAGGACTTTAAGGACAATAGGGACTAATGGGACAAACAATCGATTAAGTAAAATAATTAAAAATCTTTTGGCAAACGATATTGTTAGAGGTTCACCAATGATGAAAATTAAGTCAAT
>JAIRLW010000378.1 GCA_031259095.1 Planctomycetaceae bacterium
CGGCTAGTTCAATGGTATGAATGGGAAATTCGCTTGAGTCAACGTAGCGTTCCCCCGTTTTTTTCTGCGCTGCGTTTTCTTGACGGTCTGCTTTTCGTAACTTGAAAGGCAGAATATGACCCCGCAAAATTCAAAATCAAACAAAAATAAAATAAACAACAGCGGACTAAAATCCGCAATCACTCACAATAATTCTGTAAAACCGAACAGTGATTTAATTCACACGCTCAAAATTGCCGTTCCGCAATTCTTCGACAAAGACGGCGGCAATCGTAAATTTATTATGGTTCAAATTGACGAGCCGACCAAGTCTGATATACTCATCAAACTTGACAGTATTGGTTGGACAAACTAAAAAATGGAGGCTATAAGAATAACTGTAAAATGTATAATTGCAAATATCAGATCAATAAAATATTTTATGAAACTCACAAAAATAGGAGCGTGAACGTGTATCGTTTTTCCCAATCAAAAATTATTCCATACCAAGATGATAAAACATTTGTCCAACAGATTACAAACGAATTTAGTTGTGAATCGGTCAATATTTCTTGGCGTGAGAAACGTCCTGATAAACCGGAAAATGTTTTAGTACGAATGATTGCTCCTGATGTTTTTATTGCGTCATCTCTCTGGCGGCAATTCAGTTTTATTGATTTATTTGCGGGTATTGGCGGGATTCGGCTTGGTTTTGAGGCTGTTGGCGGACAATGCGTATTTTCATCTGAGTGGGATAAATTAGCACAACAAACATACAACGTAAACTTCGGCGAACAACCGCACGGCGATATAACGAAAATTGAAACATCACAAATTCCGGATCACGACATTTTACTTGCAGGTTTTCCTTGCCAACCGTTTAGTATTATTGGCAAGCAGGAAGGTTTTTCCGATACGCGTGGATCTATGTTTTTTGAGATCGAGCGTATTTTACGCGGCAAAAAACCGGCCGCATTTTTGCTCGAAAATGTCAAACAATTCCGAACTCATGACAATGGTCGAACTTGTCAGATCATTTTAGATAAACTTCACGAGCTTGGTTATCACACGTATATTACAGTATTAAATGCATTGAATTTTGGTGTTGCTCAGAAGAGAGAACGGACGCTTATTGTCGGCTTTTCTGAACCGCTGGTTTTTCGTTTTCCTGAACCGTATCCTTATTGTCCCAATTTGAAAGATATTTTGGAAAATGATGATGATGTTGATAGAAAACTTTTCGCGTCCGATATGATTTGCAAGAAACGGTTGGAACGTTTGAAAGAACAGGGACAAAAACCATTTTATCCGTCAATGTGGCATGAAAATAAAGGCGGACATATCGGGATACATTCGTTTTCATGTGCGCTGCGGCATAATGCTTCCTATAATTACTTACTGGTTAATGGAAATCGTCGGCCAACGGGGCGGGAAATGTTACGGTTCCAGGGATTTCCGGAAACATTCAAAATTCCTGTAGAACATTCGGCAATTAGAGCGCAAGCAGGTAACTCCGTAGCAGTGCCGATGATAATTGCAGTTGTTGCTGAAATGATGATTGCGCTCAGTAATAAAAAGACAATTTCCCCGCTTACGATTGCTGTTGAACAACCTTTTTTATTTTCTTTTGATGAAACGATAAACTATGAAGTCAAAACAACAGTTAGATAAACTTATCAAAAAAAGCCGGGCAGATTTATATAAGCCGATTGCAGTTGCAGAGATTCTGTATCGGCACAGGAAGGAAAATCTGAATATTGATAATGTGAATTCATACCGGCGCCAATCGTACGGATGGATGCAAGATGTGATTTGGCAACTACACCGCAAAACAACGCAACTTAATTCCAGATATTGGGATCAACTTTTTGACGAAGCTGTATTGCCGCCGAAACTGATTCAAGAGTTGGCAGGATTTAATGTTGAAAATAATGGACTTGTTGAAGTGTACATTTATGCTCATGTTCAAGGTAAATATCGGGCTTTTACGGAACTTCGTCAAAGATTGGAAACGATGCCGACAGATAAATTTTCACTTGATCTGTTCTTAGGATTCTTTGAAAAGAATGCTAAATATCGAGGCAGTGTTGACAAAGCATACGAAATTGCAGTCTATGCGTTATTTAATACGGTTGTTTGTGAATTAAAGGCAACAATTAAATTATCGGTGGTCGAATCGTCAATGTTACTTTTACAAGAATTTGAAGATTTTGCTCGTCTTGTATTAGGAATTGATATGCAACATTTGAATATCGAAAAACCGGCAAGATTATTTCGTGTCGGAACAGCAAACGCAAATGATGCGGGATTGGATATGTGGGCAAATTTCGGACCGGCTGTTCAAGTCAAACATATTTCGTTGCAGCCATTTCAAATGGTAGAAATATGTAATGGAGTACGTGCTGATCAATTAATTGTCGTTTGCAAAACGAGTGATGCGAAAGCGATTCAAACGGTGATTGAACAAGCGGGAATTGCTGAAAAATTGCGTGGAATTATTACAAAAAATGATTTAGAAATCTGGTATGGTAAATGTTTTCAACCACAATATCGCAACACAATGGGGCGTCAATTGATTAATTCTGTAGCTGAAGAAATGAAACTTGAATTTCCTCTTGCCGTTTCGGAATCATTTGAAAAATTCTTTACAGAACGTGATTATTCCGACAAAATTTTACAAGGTGATTGGGACGTAAAGTAAAGAAATAATGTAATCACTCACAATAATTCTGTAAAACCAAACAGCAACTTAATTCAAACTCTCAAAATTGCCGTTCCGCAATTCTTCGACAAAGACGGCGGCAATCGTAAATTTATTATGGTTCAAATTGACGAGAAATGTAGAGACGCAATGCATTGCGTCTCTACAGAAATTTTCGTTTGTTCCTTTTTTGTTGCAAAAATCCAAAAACGAACTTCAAAGTATGAACAGTATGTCTCTTTTATTTTTTACCGCCAAGAACACAAAACGGGTAATATATCAGTGGAATAATTGTTTGAGGTTAAAAAAAGTATTTGCCCTGAAGGGGCAATAGGATTATAGCCTGCCCCAACGGGGTAGGTTCAAGCGCCATCACCAACCAAAGCCCTGAAAGGGCGATAGGATTATAAACGGTTTGTCATTTATCAATATTCCCGTTGCCCTTTCAGGGCGTTGGGTTGTCGGGGGGAACTTAACCCTACCACGTTGGGGTAGGCGATTCAGTAAAAAATCTTGACGCCCCTTTCGGGGCTAATATAAAAAATAAAAATTCCACTGATATATTACCAAAACGGGAATTTTTTGACTTTTCAACATTTTCTTTTTGATCAGAAAGATAATCATCACTTAAAAATATTATCTGTCATTATTCTCCGCATTCCTATTCCGTATTCTGAATTTTTTTTGAGGGTATAGTTGTCTTTGTTTATTTGCGTAGGTAGAATGTTCGCAGAAATAATTTGAATCAGATCGCAAGTTTTTTGATCCCATACTTCCAAGCACAATCCGGCTCGCCGGTTGGAAGTTATGAATAACTCGATTGTACATTGCGTTTCCCGAAAGGGGGCGTTATGAATCGAGCTTGCGGAGTTTCGGTGTATGCGCTTTAACCGCGTTTACATTGCCGTGTCGTTTTGCGCGGGTCTCTGGTTGTGCGGGGATAAGATTTCGCTTGGATCAAACGTAGCGTTCCCGTTTTTTTCTGCGCTGCGTTTTCTTGACGGTCTGCTTTTCGTAACTTGAAAGGCAGAATATGAACAAACAAAATTCCCAAACCTCAAAAACATTCGGCGGCGGACTAAAATCCGCA
>JAIRLW010000391.1 GCA_031259095.1 Planctomycetaceae bacterium
CCGAAAGTTGATGAATCTCTTGAACGTTTCGCACGATTGGCTGCTGAAAATGAAGAAGTTCTTGATGAATTGATTGACGAAATATTTGAAAACGCGATTATTCATCAAACACCCGACGAAATTGTCCTTGATTCGTCAACATTACAATCCCGCCGAACCGCAACACTTCGGGAATTTTTCGTTCGACTTTGGAAACGTAACAATTGGTCGTTGCGCGATTTGGGGTTTGAACAATGGGATTCTTTGGTTGCTTTTTTCCGTTCAGAAATGGGTCGTTACGAAATGCGGGGTTCCGTGATTGCCGAACATCACAACGGACGCTTTATCCTTCGGCGAGTCGCGGCAGACTTGGAAGGGAAATAGTGAATTGCGTACCATAATTCAGTTCACTTTGCACGGCAATTCGACCGCCGTGTGCCTGAATAATTTTACGAGTGGTCGCCAACCCAAGACCGCTTCCGCCGCGTTTGGTTGAGAAAAAAGCATCGTAAAGATGATTCAACGTTTTTTCGTCAATTCCAAAACCGGTGTCAATCAGATCAATCGCAATTTCGTTTCCGCCGGAACGTGTTCGGATCATCAGTTGCCCGCCGTCCGGCATTGCTTGCTGAGCGTTGAGAACCAAATTCAGCAACGCCCGATGGAATGAACGCCGATCCAGCAACACGGTTGGCAAATCACTTGCCAGATACGCGATAATTTCAATTTTGGATTCTTCGGCTTTGGGGCGGAAAAATTCAATGATTTCCCGAATTTCACGATTCACATCACTTGGTTGGAGTTCGAGATTGTGAGCGCGTGCAAAGTTGAGAAAATCATTGAGAAGGTCTTCCAACCGGCTGCATTCACGCTGAACAACTTCAATTTTCCGAAGCGCACGCCGTCCCTGCGGAAGATCGACCTCTTCGAGGTCTTCTGCCAGAAGTTCCATATTAAGCCGGATAGTCGATAACGGATTCTTAATTTCGTGTGCCAAACCTCCCGCTAATCGGGCAATTTCGGTATATTGTTCCTGAAGTTGCTGATCGATAGTTGACTCCCAAAAATAATAAAGAGAACATAAAACATAAAAAACGATATGCCGGTTGCCGGCGACATCATCATAATCAATTTTAAGGCAACTTCTAAAAACTTATTTCTTCACCAACTAAAATCGATTTTAGTCGATTTCGGTCGAAGTTTTTAGAAGTTCCCTTAAGATTGTAACCCAAGAATGGAGCAATTCAAGATAGTCGATAGACCCAAAATACCTTTCCTAAATACGAATTTTGAGTTAAAAAATCATTTGTCCCTTTTGTTTTTATTGCCTTTTACTCAATTTTAGGGACATTGGGGACATCAGGGACAATTGGGATAAACATTCGCCGTATGCTAAAAGGGAACTTCTAAAAACCTTGTTTCTCAAATATTGCGTCATTAAAAATAAAGACTTGAAAATATTTTTCGGGTAAAAAATTAGGTTTTTAGAAGTTGCCTAAAGCATATAGTTAATAAAGTGTTGCCCCTAGCAGAGCAAGGAAAATAAAAAAGGTAATTTATGACCGTTCAAAGACTATTCCGAAATTTACCAAGTTTGAAGCGGAAACAAATTATTTTTTTGGAGTGTTTCGATAAAATTGGGATCAAGCAAAACATTCAATTCACGTCGTCGCCAATTGTTACAGTGGAAATTTTTATCGTCTTGGCTGCAACAAAGCGATTCTGTTGCGGCTTCTTTTCCGACAAGGCAACCCGGATGAACATTGACTTCACACCGTATTGGAGAATATCGGACAATCTCGAAAATTCGATTCCATGCGTTCCAGTCCATTTTTCCGCTGTCCAACGCTCCAAAATAACAATGATCCTGTTTCATGTTTTTTGCACAAAAATTGAGAATCATCATTTTGACGTCGCCAATCGGCAACAGTGTTCGTAGCGGAAAGAACCGTTTCCAATTTCCGTAACGTTCACAAGGAACACGAACCGCCAAACCACGAGCGTTTGCGGCATTCGTCAAAAGATTTCCGATTGGCGGTATTGCGTGAATATGTTGATGGGAATCGAGATGATCCGTTTGAATTTTATAACGTTTTTCAAATTCGTTCATTAATTGAAGTTGGGCGTTGAATTCAATCTGAACTTGTTCCAAAAATTCCGGTCGGGCAACATTGCTCCACAACGACAGAAAATGACGCCGAAATAAACCGTTTGCATCAATCAGAAGCGGAATATGTTGCGGCGCGGCAACCGGACGTCCGCTGGTCAACGTAAAATGAAGACCGACACGGAGTTGCGGCGTATATTTCCGAACTGCCAGACAAGCGTTTTCCGCTTCGGGCATATTGACCATCAGACTCGCCGACGAAACAGAACCAAACTGTACCGCTTCAAGAATTGCCGTGTTACGCGAAACCGAAAAACCGAGATCGTCTGCCGTAATAATTAACATCAAGTTCACCATGCGTCATAACCGCAAAAAAAATGCTAAAAACAGTAACAATCAAAATTTTAAAAAGAGCAAATCGATTGAAATTGACATTAGGGCATCTCTAAAAATTAATTTTATTTCGATTTTCAGTCGATTGAAGTCGATTGAAATCGATTAAAATCGAATCGTTTGTTTTTGGAAAAGGGTCTATTGAGAGGTTCCCATTAATCAATATAATCAATATAATCAATACGCCCTTCAATTATTTTGAAGTTATTTCTATTTCGGAAATCATATTGGTTTTGGATTGTTGTTCGCGTAACGTCCGGGCGTTTCCTATATTAGTAACAATTTTATATCCAACAGAGGAAACCCGACGGCTTAGACAGGCACGGCATTCCGCTGCTTCTTCACCTGTACAGATTTTATTGTCGTACAGTTCATATTTTTTTCGTACCTCTATTGGCGAAAGATTGGGCATCACCACATTGGCTCCGGCTCGCAGTCCCATTTCGCGTCCTTGCGGATCAGCGGTGCCGAGCGCGGTGGTTGACGGAATCAACGCATAAGGAAACATTAACCGCAAAAGACCAATTAACCGAAGCGTTAGTTGCAGACCGCCGTTTTTGAAACGATTAAACGGCGTTTCACGATGGGCGATGAATGGTCCGATTCCGATCATTGCCGGTTCGAGTTGTTGCAAAAACCGTAGATCGTCGATTAGACATTCTGTTGTCTGAAACGGCGAACCAACCATAAAACCGGAACCAACTTGATAACCAATTTTTTTCAAATTTCTGAGACAATTTTTCCGGTTTTCCAAATTCATTTCGGAAGGATGAAGTTTAGCGTAATGTTCGGTGTTGGCGGTTTCGTGCCGGAGAAGATAACGGTTTGCTCCAGCCTGAAAAAACGCTTCATAACTTTCGTACGGTTTTTCACCGATAGAAAGAGTGATTGCGCAATCTGCGTATTGTTGACGGATTGCCGAAACGATTTCACAAATTCGTTGATCGGTATAAAACGGATCTTCACCGCTTTGCAGGACAAAGGTACGATATCCGAGTTTGTAACCGTTTTCGCAACAAGATAGAATTTCGTCCTTTGACAATCTGTAACGTTCTAAGTTACGATTACTCCGCCGAATCCCGCAATAAAAACAATCATTTTTGCAGTAATTGGTGAACTCAATCAATCCGCGAATATAAACATCTGTTCCGTAATATTCTTGACGGACATGATCGGCGTGTTGAAAAAGTTCACGGTCATACTGATTTGTTTCGATCAGTTGTTTCAAATCCGCGTCGGCAATATCGCGGTTTTGATGTAATTGTTCGATAATGGAAGTCATAACAGTGAGCAACGGGGGTTATCCCTCGCTGTTGAATGAGACTTTGAAGAAAAGCCGAATATTAAATTTTGAATTGTTTATCCCTGTCCCAATTTTTCTCTAAAGTCCCATTTGTCCCCTAAAATTGGGGCTAAGGGACTTTGGACTCATGGGACTTTAGGAAAATTCTTTAGATTTCATTCTAATCTAATTCTAGCGCAAGGTAAACTCCGCCGCTAACTGTTGGGAAGTTCTAAAAATACTACCGTCAATTCTTTGTCGAAAGGTTGAAATCGAACACATTCTTTTTCTTTTTTTCAACAAGAACCGGTTCAATACCGGCAGTTTTCGGATTTTCATATTTTTTGGGAACATGGTAAATGACTGGTAAACCGTTGGGGTATTTCTCTTCCGCTTCTTCCATAGAAAGATCGTTACCCACAATTTCTATTTTTCTAAATGTAACGTTATATGTTCCGGCAACGGCGCCGCTGCCGATATCTAAACCAGCCGTTGACAATTTGTATTGTCCTTTTGCGTCCGTAATACCTCCTGCCGCATGACCTTCATTGGGATGAACCGGACTGAAGATAATGCTAATTCCCTGCATTGGCTCGCCATCCACTAAAACTTTTCCCGAAACAAATTCCGTATCGTAAGGACTTTGTTTGGCGCAACCGGTCAATAAGGTCATAAAAACTAAAACAAAAAAACACTTACGCATAAGTGATACCTCCATATTAAACAGATTAATTGTTATAAAAAAATAAAGATTGTTAAAACGGTTGTAATACTTTCATTACCAATTCGGCTGAAATATTACAATAAAACAAAAAACAGAAACAGGTTAAGAATTTTTTTACGATAGGGCGGCAACTTTTACAAAGATGCCGTCCTATTGCCGCCATACTAATTGTACAAAAAAATTAGTTAATAGCGGGAATACCGGTTAAGGAAGAGATACGGCTTCACCGCAATTAACTGTTCCCAATTCCGACCAAACGCCGTAACTGAATGTTGCCCCGCCACTATCTGTTAATGTTGCAGGAGCATAGTTACCGCGATCATCACCATAAGCATTGGCATAGGTAGGGTTAAAGTTAGGTCTTATAACTTTGGTACCGGCTTTATCCAAATTTTTCGTGTTGATGGTGTTTGAGATGAAGTGGACAGACGCATCAATGAACGAAATATTCGCTCCGCCCGTATGTTCACTACTTGCAGCAATTTGAAAAAGCATATAATCCTTCCAATAAGCGCTCGGACTATTTGGAGGAAGCAAAGTATGAAAATAGGCATTGGGCGGATAATTCCCGATTGCCGTTTTTCCCAGATTTAATGGTCTGGTAGGACAATTCTGTCTATCAGAAGTACTGGGCTTAACAATAGATTGAGACGGATTAAGATATTGCCCGCCGGAACCTTTAAGATTCAAGACATTTTGCGGCGGATGGTAATACAAACATTCTATATTGTTTGCAAGGTTCCTCCGGTAATCCGTTGGTTGGTCTTCATCGTGAATGAGACCTTCGCCCAATAACACGCTATTACTGGTTCCATCAGTAATGTAATCAAAATTAACAGTAATAAAACCAAATTGACACCATGCTCTTGGACGTGAATTGGAAACACCGGGGCTGTATCCTATATTCTCGGCACTTTTGATTGTATCGCCGCCGGGCAGGTCGGCATGACTAGCGCGGTAGTTACTCCAAAAGATGGGAATTTTCGAACCTACGGTGCCGGTCGCGGTAAAATCTGCTGTTGGCGAGTAGGTGGAACCTTTCGCATCCGAAGGACAAAGCAATGCTGCAATACTAACATTGGCTACGGTCGTTTCGGTCACATAATTAACGCCACCTGGCGGTCGAGTTTTGAGGATGTCTTCGTAAAGTGCTTGCTGCTCTATGTATGGGAACACTAGAGTCAGCCAGCCGCCTCTTGCGAGTGTGTTCCTTCGCCAGATTACATCCCAAGCGGAAGCAGGGAAACGTTCTTGGGCACTGTGGAAGTTGTGAACCGCCAAACTCAATTGTTTGATTTTGTTGGTACACGACGTTCGTCTTGCCGCTTCCCGTGCTGCTTGAACGGCGGGCAACAGAAGTGCGATTAACATCCCGATAATCGCAATCACCACAAGAAGTTCGACCAACGTAAAGCCGAACCGTGAAGAACGAAGGTGAGAGAAAAAGGTAGAAAAGCAGCATCTGCCGGAAGAAAAATCTTCGTTTCTTTTTACCTTTTCTCTATATCTAGCCCCCCCCCCCCCCTCACTTGCCCATTTTAACATTTGGCTTTTCTCAAGAAACATCGCCAAAATCCCGTCAACACATTTCACTAAATTTTCCCTCGTCATTCTCCTTATTTTCGAAGGTTTTACTGAAATAATTGCGATTCGCTTACCGCAAACAGACGGTAAAAAAACAGATCGCAATCGACATAGATTCACAGTTTACAACGAACAAGACAAATTGTCAAGCAGAAAATTTATTTTTTGACAGATTTTCGAGAATTTTTTTAGCGTTCTGATAAGTAAATCGAGATTTCTTGACTTTTTGGGAAAAATTCAGATAATAAAATTTGCTTCGACAATCGAATACAGTTTTTCCTTATTTTCTTTCAATAATTTTACGGCATTAGTCATGAATTATGAGACAAAAGATTATTTTATTCTTTCCGATTCTGTTTTTACTCTTTAATATTCCATTGATTTCCGCTCAGGAACGCTCGTTGCGGTCTGAAGCAACGGAGGAAGCACAACATCGGGCGTTGGAACTTTCCGCCGCATTTCGTCATGCTTCTGAGCGGGTGATTCCAGCAGCAGTCAAAATTATTTCTCATCTCCAAATAACCGAAGACCGTCAAGCAATGCAACTTCAAATTCCTGCGTTAAGAACTCTGCCCGGTCAACGTAATCCGGGTGATAACGCAGGAACAGGAATTTTGATTGATCCCAAAGGAATTGTATTGACTAATAATCATGTGGTCGCCCGTGCCAAAGAAATTGAAGTCGAATTGCCGGACGGTCGGAAATACTATGCGAAAAAATACCGTCATGATCCCGAAACCGATCTTGCCGTTATCTGGCTTGATATTACGGAAAAAGAGGATTTGCCTTATGCGGTTTTCGGAGATAGCGACGCCATGGAAATAGGCGATTGGGTGTTGGCAATCGGTAATCCGTTTGAACTCGATTCGACCGTGAGTGCAGGAATTATCAGCGCGAAAGGGCGGTTACTCCGTCAAGTCCAACGGACGGAGTTTCTCCAAACCGACGCGGCAATTAATCCGGGCAATTCCGGCGGTCCGCTTATCAATCTCAAAGGTGAAATTATCGGAATCAACACCGCAATTCTCTCCCGAACCGGAACGAATCAGGGAATTGGTTTTGCTCTGCCTTCCAACAACGCCCAATGGGTTGCTCAACAAATTATCGCCAAAGGAAAAGTAGAACGTGCATGGCTTGGCGTGATTACGAAACCGCTCAATCCTTGGGAAATCCGCCGTCTGGAATTGAAACAACGAACCGGTATTCTTGTCGAATATTCACTCCAAAATTCTCCCGCCGAAGAAGCAGGATTAAAAGAAGATGACGTGATTCTTTCCTTCGACGGACAACCTGTCAACGCCGTTTATCAACTTCAACGTTTAACGGAACGAGCAAAACTCACCGAAGAACACGAAATTATTTTTGTCCGCGCAGGAAAACGATATAAGGTTACGGTTGATATGAAACCGATGCCGTTATCGGTTGGACTTGCAAATTCGATGTTGGGCGAATCGGTGCAGTCTTATGTTGATACAACATTGAATTTGCTCCTCGTTCAGGCAACCGAACCAATGCTTGCCCGACTTCGGTTGAGCGGAAGGCAAGGTCTGATTGTTCTAACAACAATTCCCGGCGGTCGTGCGGAAAAGGCTGGAGTTACTGTTGGAATGCTGATCGCAAAAGTCGATGGTAAAAGTGTTCCGACACGCAGCGCCTATATCGCCGCGCGGAATGAGAGTGATCTTTCCAACGGAATCACACTGGATGTCGTTTTGTCCGGCGGCATAGAACAAAAAATTATTATCAAATTAGGACAATAGAGTTATAGTGGAGAGCGGAAAGTTGATAGCGGAAGTGTCGCAAGCGGAATTTTATTTTTCACCAACTTATCGTCCCTAATGTCTCTATACTATCAGATGAACACGATTTATCATTTATTAGGAATTGGATTGGCCGGAGCGATTGGAACACTTTCACGTTATGGAGTTAGTGTTGGGGCGGCGGCGCTGTTTGGAACATCGTATCCGTGGGGAACTTACCTTGTCAATATGGTTGGGTGTTTTCTGTTCGGAGTGGCGTCGGGACTGATCGCCAACGGATCCCTTTCAACCGAATGGAAAACAATCCTCTTAACAGGATTTTTAGGCGGTTTTACCACTTTTTCCGCATTCGCCGCCGAAAATCAACAATTCTTATCCGAACAGCGTTGGAACGCTTTAATTTTCCACCTCGCCGGTCAAAATCTTCTCGGAATCGCCGCCGTGTTCGGAGGACTGCTCCTCGTAAACGCTCTACTCCATCAATAGAAAATTCCCGGATTCTTTCAGATGCTGGGAACATAACGTCTCTACGGGACGCGGATATTATTTTAACCGGTCGTTATTCAAGGCAACAAATAATTGGGCAAATTCCAAATCAAAATAATTACAACGATCATGTAAAGAATTTTTTAATGAAAGCGAATTTGTATCAAGTAGAATTTGTGTAATTTTATTTGATGAAAAGAACTTTTGCAAAATTTCTTTTTCTTTTCTTATGGTCAACAGTGTAACCAATTTAGATAATCCAAGAAATTCTATTTCTTCAAGATTGTTTTCTTTCAGAATAGAACGATGCAACTGGACGTAATCTCGCCAATCTATTTTCTTTGAGATTGATCAAGTTATTTTTTGAAATTTTTGTTATAAAATATTCAATAAAAGCGTAACGTTGGTCTTCTATCTGATAGTTATTGAGAACATACGAAAAAACTCCGCGCGATGAATCCGGCAAAGAATAATCCCAATTTTTCTGATGCGGAGCGGCTAACAGATGAAATTGTGAGGAATTGATACAACCATATAAATCGAACGGAGGATAGGGAAAATTGACCGACATCCACGCCGGTTCTGCCCAAAGTAAATCGTATGAAATATCCTGCGGAGAAACGTAGTAACGTAAAAATATTACGATTTTTGTTTGAGAAATCGGAGCATTGAGCAAAAGTGTTGCGTCAAATTGAACTTCTCCATCAATATTTGTACCAACCGGATAAGCAAGTTTTTGCGGTTCATCCGAAAAAAGATTATCTTCATAAGAAACGAATAGGATGAACGACAGTACAAAACAATGAAATAAATTTTTCATAATCTCACTCTTCAGGATAAATTAAGATGACGCCGTCACTGATGCATTCTTGAACCAAAATTGCCGGAGTTAATAGAAAATCCACATTTTCCCGCATTTCAAAGGATGAATCCGTTGCGCCGGAATAACTTCCTTGTCGTAACAACGGGTCTTCTTTGAAAATCTGTTCATTGGAAAGCCGGCTTTGATCTTGATGCAACAATAATTGTTTTTTAGGATTTCCCAATCTTGATACCGCTATTGCCAACAATAGTAACAATATTCCTGAAACAACCCAAAATCTAAACGATTTATACATATTTGTTATGATAAAAATACCGCTCTATTGAGGAGTGTTATTATTTTTTGACCAATAAGAATAAATTTTTATAAAAATCCCCGCTAATATTAGAATAACGCCAATAGAAATCAATACTATCCGAAAAATAGTAATTCTGGCAGTAGGCAATTCAACAGACGTATTATTTAATTGATCCCAATTTTCTTCTTGGGCAATCATCGCGATTCTTTGATTATAATTATCCCAAAATTTTTTTTCATTTTCTTTAATAATATCGTGTTGTATTTTTTGAGTATATTCTGTAATTGATTGAGTTTTCCAGATTCTGAATATTTATCAATGATTGAATAAATTTTTTCTAATTTGTTACGTTATTCTGGCGGAACAGCCTTTATATAAGCGTTTGATATTACTTCACTAATTTTAAAAGAAGAAGTTAAAAAAGCGGGATCATTAGTTTTTTTGGAACAAATAAGTTGAAAGTTAATTGTATTCAACACTTTTGTGATATCTGCCAGTAATTGCTGATAGTCTTTGTCAGACAAGGCAAATTTGAAACCAAGTGTTGCGTCATCTTCCATACCCAAATTAAATTCCATCAAGATGTCATCAGAAAAATTTTCTATTATCTTTTTAGCGTTACTATCATTTGATAATAATTCACCAGAGTTAAAAGGATAAGATGCTAAAAAATCTCTCAAATTATTTCTTTGAATATTGAGTTTTGGAAATTCTGATTCCGTTATTTTCATTACCGGTATAAATAATTTTTCTGCCAATATGAGCCGTAACCATTTTTCTCTCAATTCAATAGGCAGTATTATTGTATTTTCATCTACCTTAATACTGTATTGCGACAAATTCTGTAATAAATTTTTTAAGTGTTTTTTTCTTTTTTCTGACATTGAAAGAAATGGAGTTTGTACCAAAACATCACCTTCCATTTCTTCAATTACGTTCAAAAAAACTTTTTTATCATTTTGAGATAATTGGGAAAAGAAATCGGCGTTTTCAAAAAAATTTTTACACGTATTGATACGTGAATTACTCTCGACGCAAAATCCCCAATTTATAAATGAGAAAAAAACGAAAATGAAAACAAATAAATTTTTTAATAAATACATAATATTTTATCCTTTTTTATATAACTTAAATGAAAAATAAATTGATTCATAAAAGGAAATCCCTAAAAATAACTTTTACAAAAAACAAATTACTCGAGTTAAATCGATTCAAGTCGAAAAAAAATAATTAGTAGAAATTCCCACAAATTATTTATTCGCGATATTCTCGTGAACAAAATGAATTATTAGAGATGCCCAAAAGTATTTCTAAAAACCTAATTTCTACTCGACAAAAATATTCTTTTGTAATTCTTTTTAAGAAATAAAATTTTTTAAAGTTTCTATCGAATTGTCTTTTCAACTTCCAAAGATATAATATAACTTCATCTGTTTTACTTAAACTCAGCCACTTGGACTACATTCAATATCAACTGATCCACTAACTTCAGCACTTGTATTACCAGTAGCAATAGCAGCGCCATATCTCCACCAACTAGCTGCACCTGAATTAACACTGAAAGAAGCAGTTATGGCATCTTCCTGAGTTTTTACTTTCCAATCTCCCACACTGAGTGTGATTTCCTAATCCAACAAGATTTTTCCGCGACCGCTCCATCTAACGATACCACTGTCTCCCTCTCATTGTCAACTCAAAGGCGACCTTTTGGCAAAAGATTGCCTACTTTTTGATTTTTTGACCTAAACACGGAGTCCCTCAAAAATGGGAAACCATCAGAATCTTTTCATTAGGAAACACCGTTAAATTCCAGGTGAACAATGAATAAGAAACGTCAACGTGAAAAGGAAACAGGCGGATCGGTAAAACTGTAAAGGGTGGCGTTCCAATGTTCAAGACAAAAGGAAACAAATTCGGGATTGTCCGGCGATTGGTAAATGGCACGGATATTTTCATACGTTTTCAAGATTTTTGTTTTAATTTCCAGATTATCGTCGAATGTAACCGTGCCGGAAACACGAATCCAACGGTTACCGTCGAAGGAGGAAAATTCAATTTGCGGATTACTTTTCATTTCTTTCCAGAAATTCTTACTGCGGGCAGAACAGAACCAAAGAACTCCGTTTTCTTCAAAACAAAAAAGAATCGGTCGAACTTTGGGGATATTCCCTTCGGCGGCAGTAGCAAAAAATGTTACGGGATTTGCGGTCAAAAAATCGAGTGCGGGTTGCATGGAAACCTCCTGATAAAATTGTTGATGGAAAACACCACCGGAACTTTTTAAATAATGGGAACTTCTAAAAACTTATTTCTTCACAAACTAAAATCGACCGAAATCGACTAAAATCGATTTTAGTCGATTTCGGTCGAAGTTTTTAGAAGTCCCCATGATATAAAAATAATGGTCATTATGCAATGGAGCGCCTCTAAAAATACCTAACCATTTTCTAAACACAACTTTGATTTATGATGCAAAAATCATTCGTCCCTATCGTCCCTTAGCCCCAAATTTTAGGGACAAAAGGGATTTTAGGGACAGAAGGGACAAATTGGAACACTTCTATTTTCTATTTTTTTAAAACCTTTCGTGAATATTCGTGTTTTTCGTGGTAAAAATAAAAACAATTTGCGAAAATCAGCGTAATCGGCGTAATCTGCGGACTTTTCGCTCGGGATGCTCACAGATATTCATTCCAGTTACGTTTTTTGAGTTCTTCGATTATTTCACGTACCGATTCTTCACAATCTTTTCGTGTAATCAGGGTTGCGTTTGGGGTTTGGACAACAATAACGTTTTCCATTCCGAGTAACGCGAAAAGATGATTGGGATCGTTGCCGCGAACCATGCAATTGGACGAATGGATTGGCAGGATTTTCGTACCAATAGCAAGATTACCTTCGGCGTCGTGCTGTTCCGCGTAAAGCCGGTCAAGCGAACACCATGTCCCCACATCATCCCACGAAAAACCCGCGTCAAGCATAATAATTGTTTCAGCACGTTCCATCACCGCAAAATCAATCGAGATTTTTTTCATCAATGGAAAAATCCGATCCGTAACCGTTTGTTCCTGATCTGTTCCAACCGATTGAGCAATGATCTCAAGTTGTTCTCCGATTTCAGGTTCAAAATGCCGGAGCAATTCGAGAATCGTTCTGGCTTTCCAAATGAAAATTCCGGCGTTCCAACCGAAACTGCCCAGTTTCAAAAATTCCAACGCCTTTTCCAACGGCGGTTTTTCGTGAAACCGGACTACATTGAATGCCGTCGTCAGATGTTTCCATTTTTCAGCGGCAGGCGTTTCAAGCGGTGAATTTCTGCTGCGTTGGATATAACCGTAAGAAGTGGACGGAAATGTCGGTTTAACGCCAAGTGTAACAAGCCGTTCCGGCGATTCTTCGACAAGATCAACCGCAAAACGTAACGTGTCACAAAAAACCGAATCCGGCTGAATAACATGATCGGACGGAAGAACAATCATTGTTGCGTCGGGATCCTGCTTGCAAAGTTTGACGGCAACCCAACCAATACACGGTGCAGTATTTCGTGCAGCCGGTTCTGCTAAGAGGTGATGGTCCGGCAAGTCGGGCAACGCTTTTTTAATCAATCCGAGCATGGATTGTCCGGTCAACATCCAAATTCGTTCAGTCGGAATCAAGGAACTTAATCGTTGAACCGTCGATTCAATCATCGTCCGGTTGGTCTCAAAAGACAAAAATTGTTTCGCAAGAGATTGCCGACTCTCAGGCCAAAGCCGCGTTCCAGAACCACCCGCTAATATCACCGCGTAAAGCATAAAGAAAATAAAAAATTGAAAGGATAGTTGTTGTATTTATTTCTAGGGTCTTGTAGGTCGCTAACTGAATATTTTTAGGGACTTTGGGACATTGGGGACGATAGGGACTAAGGGGACGAATGGTTTTTAGAACTAAATTTTTTGTAATATTTGTTTGATTCTTTTTTTCAGAAATCAGGTATTCCATACTTTTCGTTTTCGGCTGCTTGGAATTTTCATAATATGTCGGTATTTTACAACCGTTCGCCGTGCCACACGAATTCCGGCGTCATCGAGTAATTTAACAATAGCGTCATCGCTTAACGGATCGTGTTTATCTTCTTTTTCGATAATTTCCCGTAATTTGAGACGCACCGTGTCCTGCGCCACTTCTTCGCCTCCATCCGACGCGGCGATGGCGCCGGTAAAAAACCGTTTGAGCGGAAATACACCTTGCGGCGTCATCATCCATTTTTCGTCGCAAGCCCGCGAAACGGTCGTCACATGAACCCCAACCACGTCCGCAATCTGTTGCATTTTAAGCGGTTTCAACGCATGAGGACCAATCTCAAAAAAATCAATCTGATAATCGACAATTGCTTGAGAAACTTTTCTTAATGTTGTCCGGCGTTGTTCAATGGCTTCAATCAACCACTGAGCGGAACCGACTTTTTGTTTAATGTAATCCCGTGTTCCTTTTTCTGTTCCGCGATCTTTCATTAAGTCCCGATAATAACCGCTGACATGGAGTTGTTGCGAACGCCCCTCTTCAAGCCGGACCACATATTGTCCTTCATCGTTTTTTTCGACAATCACATCAGGAATAATGACCGCCGACGATTGAGCGTAAAAATCAGCGCCGGGACGCGGATTAAGATGACGAAGTTCTGCAATCGCTTCCTGAATCGCTTCAAGAGAAAATCCCGTCACCCGAACAATATGCGGTAAACGGTTTGCCGAAATATCTTCCAAATGCGACAAAATCAAAATCCGTAAAATATCTGCATTCGGTATGGTCTCCCGAACCTGAAGCAGAAGACAATCTTTCAAATCCTTCCCGCCCACTCCGGACGGATCAAGTTTCCGAATAATCGCCAACGCCTCAGCCGCCAGCGCCGGTTCTTCAGATGTTTGACTCTGACCAAGAAAATCATTGAGATCAAAAGGAAAATAACCATTCGGATCAAGATTATTGATAATCCGTTCTGCCATTGCCCGAAGCGGCGGAGAAAGATCAAACCAACCAAGTTGTTCCGTTAAATAATCCTGAAGGGTCTGAGACGGCGAAGGAATATTGGCAAAAGCATCGGCACGGCGTTCATCTTGATCTTCAAGCCAATTTTGAGAACGCGCCGGTAATTCGTCAATCGTGTCCGAATAATTCTGCGCAAAATCGTCGGCAATTTGAAATTCTTCTTTGGAATCGGAATTGGAATCGAATCGAATTTCCGGTTCATATTCAAAACTCGTTTCCGATTCTTCCGTTTCTGCCGTTGCGGTTTCACCAAACGATTCCTCGTCTTGGCTATTTTCCGTCTGTTCAACAGGATCCATCTCCAGTTCTAGGACAGGATTTTTTTCTAATTCCTGATCGATTCGTTCTTCCAGTTGCAGCATCGGCAACTGAAGAATTTCCATCGACTGGATCATCCGTTGAGTCAGGATTTGTTTCTGCTCCTGACGAAGTTCTTGACCTAAGGTAAAACGCATACAATCTCGAGAATGCGGGCTGATTAAGGGGTTAAATGTGATACTTTAGGGTGATGTTTCGCTCGAAACATCGCTTACCTCTTGATTTTTAAATAAACAATATCCCTCCCAAAAGGTGAAACAATCAGAAAAATTGCCCTATTTGAAAGCAAATCTACGCAAATCGCCGGAGATTTCTTCCCATTGTCAGCGATTTAACCTTTGTGTCCCGCCGGAAATGATGACCAAAAGAAGTATATTCAATTTTTTTGTTCTTGTCAAATCTCTTATTGCAGGCAACTTCTAAAAACTCATTTTTTTGGTTGACCGAAATCGATTAAATATCGACTAAATATCGACTAAAATCGATTTTGGTCGATTTTAGTCGATTTTAGTCGATTTCAGTCGAAGTTTTTAGAAGTTTCCTACTAGACATTGCCAATAGTGGTTACAAACGCATCACCGGCAATATCCACAACGGATTTCATTTCATTGCGTGTGATGTTGAGCGGCGGATTGAAGTACAATAGATCTCCTAAAGGGCGCAACAATAAACCGTTTTTTATTGCTTCGCGGTAAATCTTGTAACCAACTCTGGCTTTCGGATCAACACCAGTCAGTTCAATGGCGTTGACCAGCCCGATGGAACGAATTTCGCCAACATTTTTGTGTCCATAAAATTTTTCACGTATCAGTTCCGCAAAATATCCAGCGTTATTTTGGGCGTTTTGCAAAATATTTTCCTCTTCAAAAATTTCCAAAACCGCAACCGCCGCCGCGCACGCAAGCGGATTTCCGCAATACGTGTGGCTGTGCAAAAAAGCCTTTCCTTCGTTGTAATCGGCGTAAAATGCGTCGTAGATTTTTTGTGTTGTTACGGTAATCGCCATCGGCATATATCCGCCGGTCAAACCTTTGGAAAGACACATCATGTCCGGTGTAACACCTGCATGGAAACACGCAAACATTTCACCGGTACGTCCATAACCGGTTGCGATTTCATCGGCAATTAAATGTACATTATACTGATTGCAAAGTTCTCGCAATTTTTTCAAATATTCCGCACGATAAATTTTCATTCCCGCCGCCATTTGCAAAACAGGTTCCACAAGCAACGCACAAGTTTCATCTCCGTATTGTACAAAAATCTTTTCCGCTTGTTCGATATTTCCGGTTTGAAGCCGGATTACCTCCAGCAAAACCGGTTTGTAAATTTTCGTATATAAATCCATGTCGCCGGTCGAAAGAGCGCCGATTGTTTCGCCATGATAGGCGTCGGTAAGCGACATAAAACGTTTCTTTTGAGGATTTCCGCTTTGTTGGTGATACTGAAAACTCATTTTCATCGCCGCCTCAATAGCAGACGAACCGTTGTCCGTGAAAAAGAATTTTTTCAAACCCGCCGGCAAAACTTTCGCAAGACGTTCACACAACTCAATTGCTTTTTTGTGCGTAAAATTAGCAAAGATAACATGTTCAAACATATCGAGTTGTTCTTTAACCGCACGATTAATACGCGGATTATTGTGACCTAAAAGGTTACACCACCACGAACTCACAACATCAGCATATTTTTTGCCCTCAATATCGTAAAGATAAATCCCTCCGCCGCGTTCAATCACAATCGGCGGGAACTGTTCGTAATCTTTCATTTGCGAACAGGGATGCCAGATGTATTCCAAGTCTTTTTGTGCAAAATTCATATTTCGTTTTTGAAACATTCTAAAATTTTAACGTTGGCGTATTTTTCAATTTGTGTTTTGTTGTCGGCGTGAACGGCGTTGTCTTTGTCGTAACGATTAAGGATAATACCTTGAATCCCGATACCGCAACTGCGTGCATATTCAACAGTCAAAACCGTTGCATTAATTGTGCCGAGTCCGGCGTTGGCAACAATAATCACCTCAAGCCCCAACATTTTTATAATATCCGGCTGAGTCAAATTTTCCCCAAGCGGTGTAAAAATTCCTCCCGCGCCCTCAACCACAACCGCAAAAGTATTACGGGAAATTCGTTCAAAATCTTCAGCGATTTTTTCTTTTTCTATGCGTACATCGGCGAGTTTTGCCGCCAGATGCGGAGACACTGCCGGTTCAAAACGGTAGGAAACATGGACGGGTGCGCCGGAAATTTGTTGTACATATTCGCAATCGTTCAGTTTGGATTCACACGTACCGCTCATAACCGGTTTGAAATATTCGCAATTTATTCCTTGATCGCGCATACGCTTAACCAGCCGCGCACTCACATAAGTCTTGCCGACGTCGGTTCCGGTTGCTGTCACAAATATCCTGCTATCCATCGTGATATGTCCGTCAACTTCTAAAAACTTATTTTTTCACAGACTAAAATCGATTTTAGTCGATTTCGGTCGATCAAAAAATGAATTTTTAGAAATTGCCTAAAAACCTAATTTTTCTTACGAAACAACCTCAGTAGCAATGAATCCCACAAAAACCAACCTTATTACCTCATTA
>JAIRLW010000410.1 GCA_031259095.1 Planctomycetaceae bacterium
TTGTACGCGGCGAATTGTTGTTCCAATATCGAAAGATGATATGATTCATGAAACGAAATTATTCTTTGATTGGTACAATGAATATCGACCACATACAACATTAAATGGCAAAACGCCAAACGAAGTTTATTACCATTGTCATGCCGCCAATACAAAACCAAGAATTGAAACACGACCCAAAGTCAAACATTCAACTCCCTGTGCCACACCGCGAATGTGTATTGCCGGTAGAGCCGGAACAAAAATAAAACTTCGTCTTGAATTTCTTGAAGGTCGGTTATATCTGCCAATCATTCACATTGAGCGAATTTAATTTGTCTCGCCAGCCGGATTATCAATGATCAATCTGCGGTCATGGTATGCGCAAAGTACAATTTTTGAACAAATTTGTCGTTTTTTGGGGTATTATGGAAACGACAATTTGTTTCATTTCTTGTAGTACTTTCTAAAAATTATCCCTAATTTCATTATTGTACCGATAATTTTAAGTCATTTCTAAGTTATTGGACAAGCACACCGAAGTTTAGTTTGAACGGTTCTCGAAAAAAAGCAAGTAAAATCACAATTACTATGTCGAAGGATGCTGTTATCCACGGATTAACCGTAACGACTCCAAAACAACCGCTTATATGTTTTCGCAAGTCCTTGTAATACAAAGACTTATGACGAACATGCAAGAGACAGGCGACCTTTTGCCCAAAGGTCGCTCCAATAATACTTTTTACCGGATATTTGTTCCATGCTGAATGGAACGACTAAAATATTCCTCAAAGGTCTTGAAAACACTGATTTTTCTGCTAGGATAGTTTTTGCTGTGATCATTTCATTTTTTTGACTGAATAAATATTGACCAAAATCGGATAAAATAATCTTTATACCAATATACCAAAGTTTTTAAAAATTGTAATTGAAACTGATGCAATTATTTTGTTTTTTTCGTTTTCTATTGATATTTCTATTGATGATTGGATGTTGTTTGATATCCGGTTGTTGGGATCGTTCCGTTCCGCAAACGCCGGAGCCGACATCGCAACCTCAAATCAATTCCCCAAACAAAAACAATCCAACCATTTCGACCACTCCCACTCCCCAAACGCCTAAAGATTCCGGTATTGCCGACCAACCGGCTAATCCGCTTCAACCTCCCGCCGATCAAACACCGCGTCAACTTCTTGAAAAAACGGTTACCGCTTATAAGTCGGCATTTTCGTATTCGGATCACGGTGAAGTGCGGATTATCGGCAAAATGACCGACCCCGACTCCGAACCGGCTCCATGGTTTTGTACGGTTGCCTTTCAATCGCCCGATAAATTGCGTCTTGAAATTAACGAAGGAAAATTAGTTTCCGACGGTGAAGATTGTTTCGCTCAAATACGTCCCTTGCCCAATCAGGTGTTGCGGTTTCCAACACCAAAACATTGGTCGCTCGATGTTATTTTTCAGGATATGTTTCTGGATCAGGCAATGGACGTCGGTTTGCCGGACACGATTCTCCGTTTTCCACCGCAACTCATTTTACTTTTCGCGGAATCTCCTCTCAAAACGCTTTTACCGGAAGGTTCGGAAACTGAATTTCTCGATCCGCAATGGATTGGCGAAATACCTTGCGATGTGATTCGTGTAATCCATTCCGAAGGGAACCGATTACTTTGGATCAGCCGAACAAATCACGCTTTACTTCGATTCGATTACTATGTCGAAGGTTTGCCGGTTCCGCAAGGATTTGAAAGTATCCAACTCATTCGAATTGATTTAAGCGACGCTCAATTCGATTACCAGATTACGCCGGAAGCCTTTCAAATGCAGCAACCACAGGACGCTCAATCGGTTTCGGAATTTCAGCCGGATGAGATTATTTCCGCCGCCGAGAAAAAACCGGAAAATCCGCTTGCCGTTCTTGCCCAAATGAGAGAAGAACATCGGAAAGAACTCCGGTTGATGTTTGAAAAAGACTATTACGCAACGGTTCCGCCTGAATCCGAAACGCCAACAGAAAAAAATTTACAGCCGGACCCGCCAAAATCACCGGCTGCTTTTACACTCAAAGAATTTTGGAAACAACCACTCACCGGTACAGGCAATATCACCATTGTGCCTTCCGATTCCGGCATCCGGCTGCTCGTTCCTTGTGAAGGGAACTTTTTAGCGGTGTTCGATTTATCAGGAAAATTACTGCAAAAACTTAAACCTGAAGGATTGAACAACGATGAACTCTTGACTCTGGTTCGGACTGGAACCAATGAAACCGGTAAACGTTATATCGGTATTTCGTCGGTTGGCGGAAGTGCAGTGCATGTTTTTGACGATTCCTTAAAACCGGTTTTCTTTTACTCACCGGATACGGTTGAGGGTGTAAAATTGGGAATTGCCGATTTTCGGTTTATTGATTCTCACAATAACAACAACAGCAACAACAGCAATCTTTCGGCAATGATTGTCGGAGTGATTGCGTTGGATAACAGTAAAGACTCTGTTCGGGCAATTGATTGGCAAGGGAAGGAAATCTGGAAAGACGATTCGATTGCCTCGCCGTTTCAGGTTGATTCGTTTCAAGCGGGCAATAACCGCGAAATTTTGTGTATTGAAGAAGTAAAAGAACAACAAAGTTCACTTTCGATCTATGATTTGCAAGGAAAACGTCTCACCACACTGGAATTGGAAGAAGGACGGTCAATTCTTTGGTTCAATGTTGCGGATATTAACGGCGATGGTCAGTCAACAATCGGCGTTCTTCATGCGGACAAAACAGAAAAAGACGTCCGGTTTGCGATTTGTAACCGGAACGGTAAATTCTTATGGAATCAGCCGTTGCCGAGCGGTGAATATCATAAATCAATTGAACAAATTATCACCGGCGATATTGCCGGCGATACGGTTAAAGAGTGGATTATTCCATCGCCTCACGGTACGGTGTTCGTTTTTGACCACAACGGTAATGCCCTTGATTCCTTTTCTTTCGGTAAATTTTTAACCGGTTTAGCAGTAGTTTCCGATAAAGACAACAAACGTGTCCTAATTATTACCAATAACGAATCCATAACCGCTTTTAGTGTAGTTTGTAATGAGTGATGTGCGGTTTGTGCCGCAAGTGGACTTTTTACCGCAAACAATACTTTACACGATAAAAAATTGCCTAGTGTTCACAGGGTGGTTGTTAAAATAGATAAAATTTTCAGGTGATTTTTTGCAAAAAGTCAGGTGTCTTTTCGCAAAAGGCTGCTGTCTTTTCGTAAAAGACTGGTGTCCTTTCACAAAAAACTGCTGTCTTTTTCGCGAAAAATCCTAGTTTTTACCGGTGAGAATATATAAACCACAAATTCCAAACCACAAATCCCCAATTATGACTTGGATAACAGATCGTATTGTCGTTGTTCCGCTTGATCTATCGGAATTTTCGTTGAAGGCATTGGATGCTGCCCGACAGTTGGTCGAGGACAGGGCGAATATCCGTGTGCTGCATGTTTTACCGCAACTGGATACGGCGGAACCGAGTGCGCTCTGGCATCCGGTGGATGATGAGAGCCGCGGGTTGCAAACGCGGGCGGCAATGAGTGCGTTTCTTCAGGAACACGGTTATGAAAAAATGAATATCACCGTCCGAACCGGTGATCCCGGAACACAAATTGCACTTTTTGCCGACGATCTCAATGCCGGTTTAATTGTGATTCCGTCACATGGTCGCGGCATGTTGACCAAAATGTTGCTCGGTTCCACGACCGACCGTGTTGTTCACCTTGCTCACTGTCCTGTTCTCGTGCTGAAAGAACGGAAAAAAACGTGACTTAGTGATTAACGGTTCGGTCAACCTGTTTTTTGAATTACTTTGTTTCTTTCAAGGCGATATTGTTTTCCTATGTTCTATAAGTCTGTTGTGATACCGTTGTTTTTTGTAATATTTTTTTCTTCTGCGTTGTTTGCTCAGTTTGATTTCGGAACAGACGCGAACACGTCCAATGGCATTACCGGAGTAAACGAGAAAAAAATCGTGAACGGCGGACCGAAACGCGGTAACAGTCAACGTCAAACTTGGCGTGCCGGTGTTATTATCGAACCGGGTTCTCAGATTGAGAAAGCCAAAGTAACCATTCCCGTTCCGATGGATTGGTTTGAGCAGGAAGTGGTGAAAATTAACGAAGAAAAAACCGACGCCGCGATGTCCGGCAATATTCGCTATAAAATAGTGAATAACGGAGCCAAAGAGATGATTCTTACTCTTGGCCGGATGCGTCCTCATCGCAAGGTTGAAGTTATTGTGGATTTTGAACTACAGAACTACGAACTCCTTCCGCCCGACAACACCGAAAATTATGTTATTCCGAAACGAATTCCGCATGAATTGGAACCTTATCTCAAAGAAAGCCCAACTATCGAATGCAATAAATCGCAATTTGTTAAAATGTTCAACGAAATCACCAAAAAGAAAACAACTGATTGGGATAAAGTGGAATCTCTTTATACTTTTGTCCAAAATAATGTTCAATACGACGAATATGCTAAAAATCAACCTGCCAAAGGCGCGTGGGCGGTGATCAATAGACCGGAGGGAACTTGGGAAGGTGATTGTAAGGATATGAGTTGTTTGTTTGTTGCTCTTTGTCGTGCAGGCAAAATTCCGGCGCGGATTGTCCGGTTGCCGGAACACTGTTACGCGGAATTTTATCTTGAGTTAAAGCCGGAACTTGCCGCGTCTGATTCCGCCGGACGCACCGCCAAAAAAACGGCAATTCCGTCCGGATTTTGGTTTCCGTGTCAAGTTGCCGGTTCCTACTCCTTCGGCGGCATTCCTGAACGGCAGCCGATTTTACAAAAAGGTGATTCGTTTCCCGATCCCGATAAACAGCCGAAAGGGAAAACTCTTTTTCTAAAAGAATGTTTTGAAGGCGAGTTAACTGCCGGAAGTCCGTTGCCGAAATTCCGTTGGATTCACGAGGTTAAAGTGAAATAAGCTGTGGTCGGCAATCTGTGCTAGAAGATGTTTCGCCGAAACATTGCGGCAACCCTGATTTTAATCCGGCAATTGATATTTCCCGCTGTTTTGGGTTCTGATTTTCTGTCGTTCACAGGGTCAAAGCCGGCTATCGCCGCGCGACCGTAGGTAAAAACCGTAGGTGAAAACCTTTTGGCAAGAAGGTCGCCCACCACATATAGTCGCCTACCACCTACGGTTTCCTACCACCTACGGTTTCCGGAAAGTCCATAGTCCCTATTTGTCAAAATCGCTCCAAACCAACACAATAACGAATGATGATCATTTTTTGTCTTTGCCCTATCTTTCGGAAATGATTCAAGTTTTTTAAGCAACTCAAATCTCACAATTGACGCAACTTACATTGATTTGAAGTTTTTTAAACTGATTTCTTAAAAAAATCAAAAAAGATTTCCTTTGAAGTCCTTATAATCCGATTACGATTTTGGAGGAACGTTTAACATTATTCCTCTAAAAGATACGGTCAAACTATTTTTATTATTTAACGGATCAGGATCAGCTAAATATGATAACGGGGCCAATTGTCGAACACGTTCTCTCCGCTTATCCAAAAGATTTTCGGTCGGAAGATTTATTTCCTCTTGATCCGTCGTTGTCTCTTGGTTTGTGCAGATATTGGAGGATAGAATCGCCGCAAGAGTTTTTTTGTTTGCGCCGATGGTCCAAGGGCAAACCGGGGCAGAATCAATTACAATTTATTCAAGCGGTATTGTGGACTGCGGCGTATGAAGGGATTGAATTTGTTCCTCTTCCATTGGAAACCAAAACACACAAAGGATTTGTGGAATTTGACGGTTCGTATTGGGAATTGCTGCCTTGGTTTGACGGTTTTGAGACAGAAGCGGAATTATCTGATCAAAAACATTTCCATGTTGTTTCGGCGATGATGGCCTTGGCACAATTTCATCTTGCCGTTTCCGGTTTTCCGTTGCCCAATTTGCCCGTTTCAACATCGTTACGTGTTCGGTCTCAATTAACACTTTGGAAAAATTGGGTTCCTAAACATTTTAACCGGCTTAACCAGATATTATTGACAAACCGCTCGAATCCTTCCACGCTTGAAGAAGCAAGGTTGGCGAAATTGGGGCTGACCTTTTTGAGTTTAGTTGCTCCATTGAGCGGACGTTGTTTGTCGCTTTTGACTCATGCCGCCTGTTTTATGGTTCCGGTTCAGCCGGTCATCGGGAACGCTTCATGGCGGCATGTACGTTTTGATGACAACGGTGTTTGCGGAATGATTGATTTTAAAGAAATTACCGTTGACAATGTGGCGTTGGATATTGCATCGCTTCTTGGTTCTGCGAGCGTTTCGGATAATATGTTGTGGACACTTGGATTGAAAGCCTATCAAAGTATCCGTACTCTGTCCGCCGACGAACTTTTTATGGTTCAGATTTTTGACCAAACACTCGTTTTTTTGGAAGGACTTCAATATCTGTCTCATCTTTTGCTTGAAGAAAAATCATTCACCGAGCGCCAAAAGAATGAAATGATTCGGCGGTTGGAATCTTGTATTTTCCGTCTGGAAAATAAAAATTATAATAAAATTATTGCTTAAGGGAACTTCTAAAAATTTCGACGGAAATCGACCAAAATCAACCCAAATCGATTTTAGTCTGTGAAGAAATAAATTTTTAGGTAATATATCAGTGGAAATTTTATTTTTTACATTAGCCCCGAAAGGGGCGTCAATATTATAGCCTACCCCAACGGGGTAGGGTTAAGTTCCCCCGTCAACCCAACGCCCTGAAAGGGCAACGGAATAGTTGATAGTGGAGAGTGGAGAGTGGAGAGTTACGCAAGCGGAATTTTTACTATCCACTATCCTTCAACTATCAACTATCAACTATTATATCGCCCTTTCAGGGCTTCGGTTGGTGATGGTCATTGAACCTACCCCGTTGGGGTAGGCTATAATCTTATTGCCCTTTCAGGGCGAATACTTTTTTAACCTCAAACAATAATTCCACTGATCTATTACCAATTTTCTAAATTTTATACAGTAAATTAAGATTGATTCACCATTCAAAAAAACAGAAAA